>JAQGLD010000345.1 GCA_028293055.1 Alphaproteobacteria bacterium | reverse complement strand
CTGTCCCGCGAGCAGCAAGGCGGCGAGGATATCATCCTTGTCGAAGGCGTGTGGGGCCCCGGAATGCAGCTCGAGCACTCCGACCATCTCGCCGCGATCTGGCAGCGGCACGGCCAGCAGCGATCGGATCCCGAGACGCCGGCAGGCGGCTGCATCGACCCGCGGGTCCGATTCCACATCCTCGCAATAGAGCAGTCGCCGTTCATCGAGGCAGCGGCCTGCAAAGCTGCCCGCGACCGCGACGTCGCAGCCGAGCGCCCCGCCCGAGGCGCCGCTCGCGGCGCGCAGGCAAAGCCGGTCGCCGGCCTTCATCTCCACCAAAGCGAGACTCGCGCCGGTGATGATGTCCCCCGCGCATCCGACCACCGTCTGGAGCAGAGCATCGAAGCCGGCCCCCCGGGAGGCGACACAGCGCTGCGCAGCGACCAGCGCCGCCGACCAGGCCTCCCCGGAGAAACTCGGCGGCGGCTCCGGATCGTCGGCGAAGGTCCTCAGGACGAAGGGCTGCACTTTGTCCATTCGCCACCTAGATACAGGCTTCTGCTTCCCGCGTGGTTAACGGCCGAATCGGGTCCGCATCGCGTCCACGTCACCCGATTCCGCGCCTCACCCCTACGGGAAAGCCGCCTCGTACACCCCGTCCACCTTGGCGTGGGTGTTCCAGAAATTGCCTGGAGTCCGTCCCGCAAGCACCTCGGCGAGGACCGCGCTGTGGCTGTGCCAGCCGCCCGACACTCCGACCAGCTCGTTGCGGTCCGGGAGCTTGTCGTGAAGGATGGTGAACAGGGTCTTCTCGCCGCGCGGCTCGAGCGTCCAGGTCACTTCCGAACCCTTGTCCCAGGTGAATCGCAACAGGCGCGGCGGATCGATCTCGAGGATCCGGTAGGTCGATTCGGTGCCCTTATGGTGCGAATACCATTCGGGCTCGTCGCCGGGCTCGGGCGAAATCGATCCATGCTCGATCCGCAAGGTGATCGAGCCGCCGGGCCGCGGGTCGATCGGCCCCGGCATGAACCAGCGCCCGCGCAGCTCCGGATCAACGAGGTAGCGCCAGACGGTCTCGGCCGGGGCGTCGAGCAGGCGTTCGAGCCGGATCGCATCGGGCGCCGTACGCTGGGCGAGGGACTCATCAAGGCTCATCTGTCTTTCCTTTCGGCGATGATCTGCTCGAGCGCGTCGAGGCGGGCGGTCCAGAAATGCTCCCACTGCCGCAGCCAGGCATCGGCCTCGGCGAGCGCTCGCGGGTCGAGCCGGCAGAGCTGGGTGCGGCCGGCCTTGCGGCGCTCGACCAGCCCGGCGCGCTCGAGCATCCGGACATGTTTCGAAGCGCCGGCGAAGCTCATCGCATGCGGCGCCGCAAGCTCTCCGATGCTCCGTTCGCCGAGCGCGAGACTGGCCAGCATCGCCCTGCGGGTGGGATCGGCGAGCGCGCCGAACGTCGCATCGAGTCGTTCAACCATAAGGTTTAATAACCCGGCGGAACCGGATGGTCAACCGTTCGGTTTAATGACCGCTCCCTTTCAGTGGTGACTCGGTTACGGGCGGAGACTCCAAGGTCGCTCCCCTACGCTCACCATCAAGGGGGGAGGGCCAGGCTAACTTTCCTCGATATGCCGTTCGTCCTCCGTCGCTATCGCCAACTCGCGGAAATCCAGTTCTTCCTGGAGGACGATATAGGCGTCGGCGCCGACATCGCCGCGGTTGCGTAGCGCCTCGAGCCGCTCGCGCTGGCCTGCAATGGCGTCGAGGCTCAGCCGGCGTTTCTGCTCGTGCGCCCCGCTATGGCCGGGCTGCGCGGTCCGCAGCGCCAGCCGGTAGCCGAAGCGCAGATAGTCCGCGACCGGGCCTTTGCGGTCTCCGATCGTGGCGAGGGCGACCTCCGCCAGCTCGCCCCGAATCGTGTCGAGCTCGCGGTCCAGCCCGTCGTCGCCGTCGAGCCCGAGCAGGCGGATCAGCGGGCCGAGGGTCAGGCCCTGGAGCACCAGGGTGGCGAGGACCACGGCGAAGGCGGTAAGCACGATCAGGTCTCGCTGCGGAAAACCCGACGGGAGGGCGAAGGCGGTCGCCAGGGTGACGAGCCCGCGCATTCCGCACCAGCCGACCAGGATTCCGCTGCGCACGCTGGCCGGCTTGGCACCGCTTCGAAGCGAGGCGAAGCGAAAGGAGAGCCGGTTGTAGATCAGCACCCAGGCGAGCCGGACCGCGATCACCACGACGATCACCAGGCCCGCGAAACCGAGCGCGTCGTACAGTCTTGCAGGCGCCATCGCGCCGACGATCGTACGCGCCTGCAGCCCCATCAGCAGGAAGGCTAGGACGTTGAGCAGGAAAACCACCGAATCCCACACCGCGAAGCTGTGCACCCGCATGCGTGGGCCTCGCTCCGTTCCCGCGGCCCGCGCGATCGTCATCGCGAAGGCGACCAGGCAAAGCACTGGGGACAGGCCGAGATGCGCGGCGACGAACCAGGTGCCGAAGGCGATGACGAATTCGAGCAGATTGCCGCCGAGCGTGTTGCTGACGAACCGCGCGACCAGCGCGTAGAGGCGGGCGAGGACGATTCCGAGCAGGATTCCGCCCGGCGCCGCCAGGCCGAGCTGCAGGCCGATCGCGCCGTCGATTCCGCCATGCGCCTGGATCGCGACCGCGGCGCTGAACAGCAAGAGCGCCATCGCGTCGTTGAGCAGGCTCTCGCCCTTCAGCAAGGCGACCGAGCGGCGCGGCATGTTGACGTTGGCGAGCACCGCGGTCGCCGCCGCTGCGTCCGGCGGAGCGACCACCGCGCCGAGCGCGAGCGCGGCGTAGAGCGGCAGCCCGGCGAAGGCTACTCCGACCCAGGCGACCGCTCCGGCGGTGAGCAGGACCGCGACCACCGCGAGCGCGAACAGCGGGCGCCACAGCCGCCGCACCGCGCCGACGGGAAAATCATAAGCGGCGTCGACCAGCGCCGGAGCGATGAACAGGGCCAGGGCGGTCTGCGGATCGAGCTTGATCTCCGGAGTCCCGGGAATCAGCGCAAGCACCACTCCGGCGGCGGCGAGCATCGCCGGGTAAGGCAGCGACAGGCGCCGCGAGACCTGAAGCAGGAGGATCGCTGCGAACAGGAGGGCAAGCAGGCTCTCGAAGAAGGTCATTGCGGAACCTGTAACGTGTGGGAGCAGAGAAAGCCTCCCCTGCTTTTGGCGGGGACTTCCTCAGCTCCAACCCCCGCCGAGCGCCTTGAACAGGTCGACCTGGGCATCCGCGATCCGCGCGTCCTGCGCCGCCAGCTCGGCTTCCGCCTCGGCAGAGGTCCGCTCGGCGTCGAGCCATTGCAGCGAGTCGACCTGGCCTTCGCGCTGCTGGGCGCGAATTATCCGGGCGGCGATCTCCGCCTGGTCGCGCGCCGCCATCAGCGCGGTTCGGCGGTCGAGGGCCTTTGCATAGAAAGTCAGCGCGGTCTCGGTCTCCTCGAGCGCTCGTAGCACCGTCCCATCGAAGGCGGCGAGCGAGCCGTGGCTGTCGGCGGTCGCTGCCGCGATCTTCGCCCGCGCCGGCTCCTGGTTGGGGAAGGCCCAGCTGATCAAAGGCCCGAGCAGCCAGCGCAGCGGCCCGCCGCCGAACAGGTCGCCGAGATTGGGGCCGGTCGAACCCAAAGAGGCGCCGAGGCTGATATGCGGGTAGAGATCCGAGGTCGCCACCCCGATCCGGGCGGTGTCTCCGGCCAGCCGGCGCTCGGCGGCGCGGACATCGGGGCGGCGGGCGAGCAAAGCGGCGCCATCGCCGACTGGGATTGGCTGGGTCACTTCCAGGCCGACGCTCCGGACGGTCGCAACCGGCGGCAGGTCGGCGGGCGTCCGGCCGGTGAGGGTGGCGAGCCGGAACAAGGCGGCCTGGCGCCCAGCCTCGAGATCGGGAATGTCGGCGGCGCGCTGCTCGCGCAGCGTCGCGATCCGCGAGAGGTCGAGCTGGTTGGCGAGCCCGGCCTCGTGGCGCCGTCGGGTGAGGTCGAGCGAGCGATCGATCAAATCGACGATTTGCCGGGCGACCGCGATCCGCGCCGCGCCCGACGCTGCGTCGGCATAGGCCCGGGTCGTATCCGCGACCACCGCCACGCGCACCGCATCGGCATCGGCGGCGGCCGCGCCCTCGTCGGCTCGGGCGGCCTCGATGCCGCGGCTGA
Source organism: Alphaproteobacteria bacterium (assembly GCA_028293055.1). Taxonomy (GTDB): domain Bacteria; phylum Pseudomonadota; class Alphaproteobacteria; order Sphingomonadales; family Sphingomonadaceae; genus Allosphingosinicella. The sequence goes on along the minus strand of JAQGLD010000345.1, from coordinate 1,107 downwards.
CCCGGCCGAACAGGTCGACCTCGTAGGCGACGCTGAGCCCGGTATCGATCGACCAGTCCTGGCGCTGCGCCCCGGGCGCGCGCTGGCTCTCGGGCAGCCGGCCGTAGGTCGCGCCCGCGCCGACATCGGTCTGCGGCAGCCGGTCCGCCTTGGCGCCGCGAAGCCCGGCGCGGGCCCGCTCGAGCCTGGCGACCGCGACTCGTATGTCGGTATTGGCGGCGAGCGCGTCGGCGATCAGCCGGTCGAGCACCGGATCCCGATAGAGACGCCACCAGTCGGCCTCGACCGGGGCCTGGCTGATCGCCGGGCCGCCCGCGGAGAGGAAGGGGCCGGACGATGCCGAGGGGGCATTGGGGCGAGCATAATCCGGCCCCGCCGCGCAGGCGGCAAGCGCCAGCGCGGGAAGCAATGCGGTCAATATTCGAAAGCGTCGGGTCATGATGACCTCCTTGTTTGCGTCATCCCGGCGAAGGCCGGGACCTCGTGGAGACCCGCCGTGCCTTTCCGACCCGAGGTCCCGGCCTGCGCCGGGACGACGGGGAGGGGCGTCGGCGGGCTCACTCGGCAGGCTGCAGGGCTCCCGCCGCCGGCCGTCCGCGCGACCGGAACTCGGCCAGGCGGTCACCGAGCGCTCGGCAGACGACATAGAAAGTGGGCGTGAAGATCAGTCCGAAGGCGGTCACTCCGATCATTCCGAAGAACACCGCGGTGCCGAGCGCCTGCCTGAGCTCCGCGCCGGCGCCGCTCGCGATCAGCAGCGGCAGGGTGCCGAGGATGAAGGCGAAGCTGGTCATCAGGATCGGCCGCAATCGGGTCCGCGCCGCCTGGATTGCGGCCTGGATCGGGCTCAACCCCTCCTGCTCCTCTGCCTGGCGGGCGAACTCCACGATCAGGATCGCATTCTTGGCGGCGAGCGCGATCAGCACGACCAGGCCGATCTGGGTCAGCACATTATTGTCCATGCTGCGCAGATTCACCCCGATCATCGCCGCGAGCAGGCACATCGGTACGATCAGGATGATCGCCAGCGGCAGTACCAGGCTCTCATATTGCGCGGCGAGGACGAGGAAGACGAACAATACGGCGAGGCCGAAGACGATTCCGGCA
>JAQGLD010000341.1 GCA_028293055.1 Alphaproteobacteria bacterium | reverse complement strand
AGCCGGAATTCTCCAAAGCGCTGATTGAGCGCAGGCGGGACATATTGCCCGATCCCGACGCCGCTCTGGCCTCGCTCGACGCGCCCGACGACCGGGAGCGCGTGGAGGAGTGGATCAGGCGGTTCCTGCGCGAGTAGATCATCCCCCTCTCGCCTATCCGCATTCACACCATTTGTTCGTCATCCCCGCGCACGCGGGGATCCAGACCAGCGCTTGGCCAGTCGCTTAGGCCGTCTGGATCCCCGCGTTCGCGGGAATGACGATTGACTACGGGCTCACCCCGCGAACGTGTCGCACTGGGCGGGGTCGCCGGTCTGCAGCCCCTTGCGGAGCCATTCGACCCGCTGCGCCGAGGAGCCGTGGGTGAAGCTTTCGGGAACGACATAGCCCTGCGCCTGGCGCTGCAGCGTGTCGTCGCCGATCGCCGAGGCGGCTCGAAGCCCTTCCTCCGCGTCGCCCGGCTCGAGCAGATTCTTGTCGTTGGCGGCCCACACCCCGGCATAGCAATCCGCCTGGAGCTCGACCTTGACCTGGACCGCATTGCCCTGGGTGGACGAGCCCCGGCTCTGCATCCCCTGCGCCTGGTCGAGCGTACCGGTGAGATCCTGGACATGGTGGCCGACCTCGTGGGCGATCACATAGGCCATGGCGAAATCCCCGGCCGCGCCGTAGCGGGTGCGAAGCTCGTCGAAGAAGCTGGTGTCGAGATAGATTTTCTTGTCGGTCGGGCAATAGAATGGCCCCATCGCAGCCTGGGCGGCGCCGCAGCCCGATTGGTCCGAGCGCGAATAGAAGACCAGGGTGGTCGGCTCATATGTCTTGCCCGAGCGGGCGAGCAGATCGGTCCAGCGGCGCTCGGTCGACCCGAGCACCCGGAGGACCGTGTCCTTTGTCGCCGGATCGAGGGTCGAGCTTCCCGCCGGCGCTCCGCTCTGGACCTGCGACGGCGTTCCGATCGGGCCGCCGCCTCCGCCGCCGAGAGTCGAAAGCGCGCAATAGCCGAGCAGGAGGACGACCACTCCGACGATCCCGAAGCGGCTGAGCACGAGCCCGAACAAGAGGCCGAACATCCCGCCGCCGCCGCCGAACCCGCCGCCGCCGCCGCCCCGGCCGGTATGATCCTCGAAATTCGTGCTTTCGCTCTCGTCGTCCAGCCGCATCGACCCACTCTCCTTCGGCGGTGAGAATGCGCATCGAATGCGGGAGTTGCAAATTGGCGCCGGAGCGGGGATGGGGCTCGAAACTGCCAATCCCTTCTCCGCTCGTCCTGAGTAGCCATCTCGACAAGCTCGGCCCCTCCTCAGGATGAGCGGTCAGGGGGCCCTCTCGCTTACGGAGACCCAGGATGCTGCTCGAAGGAAAGACCGCACTCGTCACCGGATCGACCTCGGGGATCGGCCTCGCCATCGCCCAGGCGCTCGCCGCCGAGGGCGCCAATCTGGTGATCAACGGCTTCGGCGATGCCGCGAAGATCGAGGAGGAGAGGGCTGGGCTCGAGCGAATCGCAGGCGGCAAGGCGCTCTACAGCGACTCCGATCTGACCAGGGTCGAGGCGATCGAGGCGATGATGGCGCAGGCGATCGGAGCGTTCGGGGCGGTCGATATCCTCGTCAACAATGCCGGCATGCAGCATGTCGCCCCGGTCGACCAATTCCCGGTCGACAAATGGGATCTGATCATCGCGCTCAACCTCACCGCCGCCTTCCACACGACCCGGCTTGCCCTGCCGGCAATGAAGGCGAAGGGCTGGGGCCGGATCATCAACACCGCTTCTGCCCACAGCCTGGTCGCGAGCCCCAACAAGAGCGCCTATGTCGCCGCCAAGCACGGCATAGCCGGACTGACCAAGACGGTGGCGCTGGAGACCGCGCTGGACGGAATCACCGCCAATTGCATCAGCCCCGGCTATGTCTGGACGCCGCTGGTCGAGAACCAGATTCCCGACACGATGAAGGCGCGGGGCCTGACCCGCGAGCAGGTGATGAACGATGTCCTGCTCGCCGCCCAGCCGACCAAGAAGTTCGTCACCGTGGACCAGGTCGCCGCCCTGGCGCTGTTCCTGTGCCGCGACGAAGCCTCTTCGATGACCGGCGCGAACCTCTCGATGGACGGCGGCTGGACCGCGGCCTGAGCCGCGCCGCGGCTTTCTGGCCAAGGCGCGGGTGAGCGGCTAGAACGCCTTCATGTCCGTCACCCATTCGCTCGACACCTCGACCAGCCGCGCCAATCCGGTCCCGTCGCCGATGAAGCGGCTGACCGTGCCGAAGCTCAAGGCGATGAAGGGCGGCGAGCCGATCGTCATGCTCACCGCCTATACGGCACGGATGGCGCAATTGCTCGACCCGCATTGCGACATATTGCTGGTCGGCGACAGCCTCGGCCAGGTGATTTACGGCCTTCCCTCGACCGTGCCGGTGACGCTCGAGATGATGTGCGCGCACGGTGCGGCCGTCGTCCGCGGATCGTGGCACGCGGTGGTCGCGGTCGACATGCCGTTCGGATCCTACGAGGCGAGCCCCGAGGCCGCCTTTGCCAGCGCATCGCGAATCCTCAAGGAGACCGGCGCCGCCGCGGTCAAGCTGGAAGGCGGCGAGGCGATGGCTCCGACGATCGCCTTCCTGGTCGCCCGCGGAATTCCGGTGATCGGCCATGTCGGCCTGACCCCGCAGGCGGTCAACCTGCTCGGCGGCTATGGCGCTCGGGGCAGGAGCGAGGCCGAGGCGGCGAAGATTCTTGCCGATGCCCGTGCGGTGTCCGAGGCTGGCGCCTTCCTGCTCGTCGTCGAGGGAGTGATGGAGGAGATCGCCGCCGAAGTGACCCGCTCTGTCGCCTGCCCGACGATCGGCATCGGCGCCTCGGCGACCTGCGACGGCCAGGTGCTGGTCACCGAGGACATGCTCGGCCTGTTCGAGCGCACCCCACGTTTCGTGAAGCGCTACGACGATATCGCCAACCGGGTCCAAGACGCCGCGAAAAGCTATGCCGCCGACGTCCGCGCCCGCCGGTTTCCCGGCGAAGAGCAAATCTACAGAGCGAAATGAAGCCCCCTTCCGTTGCGCGCCGCGCGCCTTTACAGGTGCGCGCTCGTTCATCCTGCGTATCATCTGCATGCGCGAAAGGCCCAAGAGGCCTCGCCGCGGCGAATCTGGAGTTCCTTCCTTGGCGTTGAGACCGGTCGATACCGAAACCTTCTATCGCGAGGTCGACGAAGAGCTGCGCCGCGACCACATGAGAAGCCTGTGGGAGCGCTACGGCAAGCTCGTCATCGCTGGCGTCGTCCTGCTGATCGCTTTGATCGGCCTGTTCTTCTGGTGGCAGCATTATCGCGAGGAGGAATCGGCCAAGCGCAGCGAGACCCTGCTCGGAGCGCTCGACGACATCGCGGCGAACAAGCCGACCGCGGCCAAGGCGAAGCTCGACGGCCTGGTCACGGAGAAGAAGGCCGGGCCGCGCGCCGCAGCCCTGCTGACCAAGGCCGACCTCGCCATCGCCGCACGCGACCTCAAGGGGGGCGCCGCTCTGTTCCGCCAGGTCGCCGACGATGCCGACCTGCCGCAGCCCTATCGGGATCTCGGCCTGGTGCGGGCGACCGCTGCAGAATTCGACACGATGCAGCCGCAGGCGGTGATCGACCGGCTCAAGGGCCTCGCCGTCCCCGGCAATCCCTGGCTCGGGAGCGCCGGAGAGATGGTCGCAATCTCCTACATGAAGCTCAACAAGCCGCAGCAGGCGGGGCGCCTCTTCGCCGAAATCGCGAAGGACAAGAAGCTGCCGGATTCCATCCGCTCGCGATCGGTCCAGATGGCCGGGTCGCTCGGCGTCGATGCGGTCCAGCAGCCCGCCGGAACACAGGAAGGCAAGTGATGAAGCGAATCATTCTGGCCGTGGCGGCGCTGTCGCTGCTCGGCGGCTGCGGTGTCTTCCACAAGGGCAAGGGCAAGGTCACTCCGACCGTCGGCACCCGGATCGCGGTGCTCAACACCGAGGCGTCGATCGAGGTCGATCCGACCCTGGCATCGATTCCGGTCACTCTCCCCGGCGCGCTCACCAATGCCGACTGGCCGCAGGCGGGAGGCAATTCCGCCCATTCGATGGGCCATCTCACGCTCGGCGCGACGGTCGGCCAGGCCTGGCGAGTGGCGGTCGGATCGGGAAGCAACGGCAAGGAGCAGCTCGCCGCATCGCCCGTCTTCGCCGCCGGCAGGATCTTCGCGATGGACACCAGGGCGGTGGTCAGGGCGATCAATCCGGAGAATGGCGCGACGATCTGGGAGACCCAGGTCAAGGGCAAGGATTCGAGCGCGAGCGCGATGTTCGGGGGCGGAGTCGCATTCGACAATGGCAGGCTCTACGCGACCAACGGAGTCGGCGACGTCGCCGCGCTCGACGCTTCGAACGGGTCGATCATCTGGCTGGTCCGTCCCGGCGGCCCGCTGCGCGGCGCGCCGACGATCGCCAACGACAATGTCTATGCGGTCCGCCAGGACAATCAATTGTTCGCGCTCAATCCGGCCGACGGCAAGGTCCACTGGACCGGGGCAGGGGCAATCGAGGGCGCCGGAGTGCTCGGCGCCGCGGCCCCGGCCGCCGCCCAGGGCACGGTCGTCGCCGGTTTCTCGTCGGGCGAGCTGAACGCCTATCGCTACGAGAATGGCCGGGTCCTGTGGCAAGACGCGCTGTCGCGGACCAGCATCTCGACCGTGGTGACCTCGCTCTCCGACATCGACGCCGATCCGGTAATCGATTCGGGCCGGGTCTATGCGATCGGACAGGGCGGCCGGATGGTCGCGCTCGAGCTGGTCACCGGCCAGCGG
>JAQGLD010000324.1 GCA_028293055.1 Alphaproteobacteria bacterium | reverse complement strand
CGTCCGGCGCCGTTCGCCCCTCCACCGCGCTATGCGCGGTCCCCCTCCCCATGAGCTTCGCTCACAGGGAGGATTGGAGTGCCCGCCATATGCGATTTCCCTCCCCCTTGATGGGGGAGGGTTGGGAGGGGGGTGCGCCGCGGAGCGGCGCGCGCGACTTCGCCGCGCACCCCCACCCCAGCCCCTCCACCACGCGCTGGCGCCCGCGGTCCCCCTCCCCGTACCGGGGAGGATCCAGGTTTCCCCATCCCCCCAATCCCGCTATCGCCGCCCGATGACCCTGCAGGCAGCGATTTACGGCCTCTCCGGCGAGCGGCTCAGTCCGGACGAGCGCGATTTCTTCCGCGATGCCGATCCCGCCGGCTACATATTATTCCGCCGCAATTGCGTCGATCGCGCGCAGATGAAGGCCCTGACCGACCAGCTGCGCAGCCTCTCCGGGCGCGACGACCTGCCGATCCTGATCGACCAGGAAGGGGGCAGGGTCGCTCGCATGCGGCCGCCGCACTGGCCGGAATTTCCGGCCGCGGAGGCCTTTGCCAGACTCTACGACAAGGCGCCGATGAGCGCGATCGAGGCCGCCCGCGCCAATGCCGGGGCGATCGCCAGCCTGCTCCGCGAGGTCGGGGTGAATGTCGATTGCCTGCCTTTGCTCGACGTCCGCCAGCCAGGCGCGACCGATATCATCGGCGACCGGTCGCTCGGCGAGGCGCCGATGCAGGTGGCCGCGCTCGGGCGGGCGGTCCTCGACGGCCTGCGCCAAAGCGGGGTCGTCGGGGTGATCAAGCATATGCCCGGCCACGGCCGCGCCCTGGTCGATTCGCATCTCGAGCTTCCGCGGGTCGCGGCCGACGAGGCGATGCTCGAAGCCGACCTCGAGCCGTTCCGCACCTTGCGCGCCGCCCCGATGGGAATGACCGCCCATGACGTCTTCGAGGCCTGGGACAAGGATCGTCCGGGCACGCTTTCGCCAATCGTGATCGGCGAAATCGTGCGTGGGCGGATCGGCTTCGACGGCTTCCTGATGACCGACGATATCGGAATGCACGCGCTTTCGGGCGGCTTCGACGAGCGCGCCCGGCTCGCCCTCGAAGCGGGCTGCGACGCTGCCTTGCACTGCTCGGGCGAGATGTCGGAAATGGTCGCGGTCGCGTCCGCCGCCGGTCCGCTCGGCGACAAGGGCCGCGAGCGGCTGGAGCGGGCGATGGCGACGATCGCCGGCGGACCGGCCGGGCCCGGCTACGACGCGCTCGCCGGGAAGCGCGACCAATTGCTCGCTTACGCTTGATCGCGTCGCCGACTCCTGTTTGTCTGCGCGAGGCGGACAGGCAGGTTGCGGATCGATTGCGAATCGGACCCAAGGCTGGCCGAGCCGGTGGAGGTAGCCTTGGAGAACGATCGGCGCGTCCAGTCCTGGGGTGAGCTTCAGGATGCGCTCTACGATATCGAGCTGACCAAGCATGGCCGCTACCGTTCCAATTACGTCTATCGCGGAGTCGACAATTGCAGCTGGGGCCTCGAGACCAGCCTTCAGCGGCTCGGGCCGCATTATGCCGATGTCGAAGGCTCGCTGCTCCGCAATTTCCTGAAGTATGCGGCCGAGGGCGAGATTTCCCAGAATGCCTTGTTCTTCAAGCTGGCGATCGCGCAGCATCACGGCTTGCCGACCCGAGTGCTCGACTGGACCACGGCGCCGCGCGTCGCGATCCATTTCGCAACCGCGGACGAGCGACTCTACGACCAGGACGGAGCGATCTGGTGCGTCGACGTGGCCAAGGCTCGGGACCGCCTCCCGGCCGAGCTGCGCGAGACGCTGGAGCTCGAGAAAGCCTTCCTCTTCTCGATCGAGATGCTCGAGAAGTTCGAAACGCTCGTCGATTTCGACCGGCTGCACGAGCAGGGCGAGTTCATCCTGTTCTTCGAGCCGCCGTCGCTCGACGACAGGATCGTCAACCAGGGCGCGGTGCTGTCGGTGCTCCCCGATCCGAAGCGGCATTTGAAGGCTTATCTCGAGCGCCCCGAAGCCTCCGAGCTCTACCGCCGGATCATCATCCCCAAAGAGTTGAAATGGGAGATCAGGGACAAGCTCGACCAGGACAATGTCACCGAACGGATGCTGTTTCCGGGACTCGACGGGACGTGCCGGTGGCTTCGGCGCTATTATGGCGAAGGCCCGGGGGCGGGCGGCACCGCCGCGGCTCCGGGATCGCGGCCTTAGGGTTTGGAACCTGGTCGGGTTTCGCAGGGGGCTCGTCGAAACGGGTGACTTGGCCTATATAGTCGAAATGACCCAATATCAGGCAGTCAGCGCCACCGACATCATCGGCCGCAGCGGCGCGATCAAGCTCCATGGACCCGAATCCTTCGCTGGGATGCGCCGCGCCGGCCGCGCGGCCGCCGAAGTGCTCGACCTGCTCGCACCGTTTGTGGTTCCAGGCGCCACCACCCAGTCGATCGACGATATCGTGCGTCACGAGATGATCGCGCGCGGCGGAGTTCCCGCGACCCTGGGCTATCGCGGCTTCACCGGAAGCTGCTGTACGTCAATCAACCATGTCGTCTGCCACGGCATACCCGGCGACCGGGTCTTCAAGGACGGCGACATCGTCAACATCGACGTGACCATCCTCCTCGACGGCTGGCATGGCGACACCAGCCGGATGTTCCTGGTCGGCGATGTCGGGGTCAAGGCGAAGCGCCTCGTCGATGTCACCTACGAATGCCTGACGATCGGGATCGAGCAGGCCCGGCCCGGCAACACGCTCGGCGATATCGGTCATGCCATCCAGACCCATGCCGAGCGCCACCGCTACGGGGTCGTCCGCGATTTCTGCGGCCACGGAGTCGGCCGGATCTTCCACGATTCGCCCGAAGTCGTCCATGCCGGCCAGCCCGGCACCGGTCCCGAGCTCAAGCCGGGCATGTTCTTCACGATCGAGCCGATGATCAATATCGGCAAGCCGGCGGTGAAGATACTCGAGGACGGCTGGACCGCGGTCACTCGCGACCGCTCGCTGTCCGCCCAGTTCGAGCACAGCATCGGAATCACCGAGACCGGCTGCGAGATCTTCACCAAAAGCCCGGCCGGGCTGGATCGTCCGCCCTACGCCTGATCCGCCTCGCTACGCACCGGCATGTTGCCGTCGATCGCGATGCGCCATTTCAGCCCCACCCCGGCCATGCTCGCCTCGAGCGGCGGGATGTTCGGGAGACCGAAATCGGTTTCGCCATTCCCGCCATAGGTCGTCCCGAGCAAGGAGTAGAGTGCCGGATTGGCCATGACCGTCACCAGATCTCCATTGCATTCGGCCCAGCCCTCGGGCTCGAAACCGAAGGCAAAGGCCCGCACTTCGCCGATATAAGGTGCGCCCATTCTGTGCTTCCTTCCACGATAATCGTTGTGATCTCGAAATGAAGCTGGCCGTTTAGGCAGCGCTTGGCAAGTCGGCTTGCTTGTCGTTTGCCGCGAAACCGGGCTAGCCTGGCGAGGAGGAGACTGTCGATGGAGCTTCAGCCGATCGACTATGAAGCCCACGGTCAGCGTTTCACCGGGTGGCTGGCCGACGGATCGGGCGGGGTGCCGGCGCCGGGCATCCTGGTCGCGCACGAAGGCGGCGGACTCACCGATCATGCCAAGGGACGGGCGCTGAAGCTTGCCGGGCTCGGACATGTCGCCTTCGCGCTCGATCTGTTCGGAGAGCCCGATGCGCCGCTCGAGCGGGCGCGGGAGATCGTCCGGCAGCTTCGCGGGGATGTGGGGATGCTCCGCGCCCGCGCCGCCGCCGCGCTCGCAATCCTCCAGGCTCATCCTCACGTAGACCAGTCGCGGCTCGGAGCGATCGGTTTCTGCTTCGGCGGCGCCACCGTGGTCGAGCTTGCCCGAACCGGAGCGCCGCTCGCTGCGCTGGTCGGATTCCATGCCGGAGTGCTTCCCGGCAGCGAAGCGGACGACCGCGCGATCCGGGCGAGAGTGCTGCTGTGTCACGGCCATGCCGATCCGGTTGTGCCGGTGCCCCAGATAATCGATTTCGTCGAGGGGCTCGAACGGGCCGGGACGGACTGGCAGCTCCACCTTTATGGCGGAGTCGGCCACAGCTTCACCAATATCGAGATCGACTCCTGG
>JAQGLD010000312.1 GCA_028293055.1 Alphaproteobacteria bacterium | reverse complement strand
GGCTGCTGCCGATGCTGCGCCGATGGCTCTCGATCCCGATCTGCGTGCGCGCCTGCGCCTTCCCGCGGCTTGCGCGCCGATGACTCGGGTTTCCGGCCCGGAGCTGGTTGCAGCCGCATGCGGCGCGGGCCTGATGGCCGGGCTGCCCCGCCACAACGCCCGCGACGACAGCGAATTTGAAGCCTGGCTCAGGGTGATCCGTGGAGCGCTCGACCGGCACCGCGATTCGCATCGGGACGCCGTCATCGGACCGCTCGCGGTCAATCTCGCCACCGCGCTTTCGCCCGAGGATAGCAAACAGGCGCTGGATCTGTGCCGCCAATACGGAGCGGAAATCATCATCACGGCCCGCGGCGACCCGGCCGAGCTCGCCAAGCGAGTCCACGATTGGGGCGGCCGAATCTATCACGACGTGACCCGCATGCGCTTCGTCGAGAAGGCGCTTGAGGCGGGGGTAGACGGAATGACCTGCATCGTCGCCGGCGGCGGCGGCCATTCCGGCCTGCTCAGCCCTTTCGCCTTCGTGCCGCGAGTCCGAGCCATGTTCGACGGCACGATCCTGCTCGCCGGCGGAGTCACGACCGGGTCGGACATACGCATCGCCGAGCTGCTCGGCGCCGACCTCGCTTATCTCGGTACCCGATTCATCGCGACTCGCGAGGCGCGGGCCGATCCGGTTTATAAGAGGATGCTGGTCGAGGGCGGAGCCGAGGATCTGCTGTTCACCGCCAGGATAAGCGGAGTCGCCGCCAACTGGCTGAAGGAATCGCTCATCGCCCACAATCTCGATCCCGCCGAGCTGCCTATCTCGGCCGGCCAGGGCAGGTACGACCATCTCCCGCAGGGAGTACGCCCGTGGCGCGACCTGTGGAGCGCCGGCCAGGGGATCGAGATGATCGACGACATTCCCGCCGTCGGCGACCTGGTCGAGCGGCTGGCCGCCGAATATGAAGCCGCGTGCGCGCTGCCGCCGTTTCGCGGAGGCGAAGTTCGCGGTCCTAGATGACCGACAGATACTTCTGGAAAAGCTCGTGGCGGCTGCCGATCCCGAGACGCGCATAGAGCCGCTTGCGATAGGTCGCGATCGTTTCCTCGCCCAGCCCGAGATCGAGCGAGATGCCGAGCGCGGAGATGCCGTAAAGTATGCGGGCGCTGACCTGCATCTCGCGTACCGAAAGGCCCCAATCGGCCTCCTTCAGCTTCGACTCGATCACTTCGACCGATTCGAAATTCCTGAGGCTCTTGGGCCGGTCCCAGTGGATCGACGCATGCTTGGCGAAAACCGCGATCAGCAGCTCGGCCGTGGCGGCCAGCGTTTCGAGATCGGCCGGCGAGAAGGCGCCCGATTCCTTCGTACGCAGCAGGGTCAAAGCGTAAAGATCGTCGACCGCCCGGCCGCACAGCATCACCCGATCGACGATGTCGAAATGACGAAGCGCCGAGAAAAGCTCGGGATCGTCGACCCGTTCGATCTCATGATGCATGAGCAGTGCGCGGCCGCACTCCTGGGTGGCCAGCCGCGCGATCCTGAGATCGGCATAAGATCGCCGATATTTGCGCCGCGGATTGGGGAAGCGTACCGCGTGGCGGCCTTTCACGCTGGCCCCGCCGAGGAATTCCGGAGTCGTGCCCCGCACCCGATAGACCGAATAATGTTCGACCCCCGAAGTGTCGTTCAGATAGCGCAGGGTCTCCTGTTCGAAGTCGTCGGTCCCGAGCGATCCGACGATCGAGGCGAGTCGCGCAGACGGCGTAACGCTCAGTGCGGGCATCGTTGCCAAGGCATCCTCCAGGCTCCGTTGACGGAGTCAAAATTTTCTCGTGGCGGAATTCAATTCCGCTTTAGTGAACTTAGTCCTATGTCCTCACAGAGTCGAGAGCCCCCGGCCGATTGTACTATCGTCCCTCCCCCGGGGCTGGACGAAGCAACCCTATGGCGGGCAGACGGCCGGTGCGTCAGGACGAGGATGTCGAATGCAGGAGCAGAAGGCCGAGGGGCGAAGCCCGCACCGGAACCCCGATCATGGATAAGGTTGAGGTTCCACTGACGCCGGCGACCGATGTGCCGGTGCTGCGAGTGACCCTCGGTGCCTGGTGGATGCTGGTCGTGCTGACCCTCTTTTATACGATATCGTTCGTGCAGCGGATCGTGATCAGCATGCTGGTCGATCCGATCAAGGCATCGCTCCACCTCAGCGATGTCCAGATCGGCCTTGTCATGGGCCCCGGCTTCGCCATTCCGTATTGCATCTTCGGCTATGTCTTCGGAGTCGCCGCGGACCGCCTGCCGCGGCGGCTGGTCATCTTCGGTGGAGTCCTGCTCTGGTCGATCGCTGCCGCCTTCTGCGGACTGGCGACCAGCTTCATGGTGATGATGCTGTTCCGCGTCGGCGTGGGCGCGGGCGAGGCGGCCCTGACCCCGGCGGCCTATTCGCTGCTGACCGATCGTTTCCCGACCCGGCGCCTTACCACCGCGATGGCAATCTACCAGATGGGTGCAAAGCTCGGCTCCGGCTTGGCTTTCGCCGTTGGCGGTATCGGAATCGCATTCGCAGCGGCGCTGGGAGGGACGCAATTGCCCCTGGTCGGTCCGCTCGAGCCGTGGCAGATCGCGCTTATCATCACCAGCCTGCCGGGTATCGTCCTGGCCCTTCTCGCCCTCACCTTCGCCGAGCCGGCACGCGAGGCACGGGGCAGCGAGTCCCGGGTCCGGGAACCTCTCCTCCCCTTCCTCAAGAGCGAACGCAAGGCGCTGAGCCTGATGGCGATCGGCTTCGCGGTGATCTCGATCACTCTGTACAGCCTTCAATCCTGGACCCCCGCCTTCATGACCCGTCAATTTGGCTGGACTCCCGCGCGCTACGGCCCGGTTCTCGGACTGATCAGCATCGTCGGCGCTGCGAGCATGATCGTGAAGGGGATGATCGTCGACTGGCTCTACGCGCGCGGGATGCGAGATGCCCATCTGCGCTTCTTCACCTGGCTGCTCGCGCTGACCATCCCGATCGGAGCGGTGGCCTATTTCCTCACTAATCCCTTGTGGTTCCTGATCGCCTACGGAGTGCTCCAGGTAGTCGCGCTGCAATTCGTCGTGTTCATGGGGGCGACGCTGCAATTATTCGTGCCGCGTGCGCTCAGGAGCCAGGTCACGGGCCTCTTCCTCGGCCTGTTCACCCTGATGGGCCTGGGCGCCGGCCCGACCTTCACGGCGATGCTGACCGACTATGTGTTCCACGACGAAGCCAAGCTCGGCCTCTCGCTGGCGACGACGACATGCCTGACGATCCCTATTTCGTTCATCTGCCTGCGCCTGGCTCTGCGGCCGGTTCGCGACGCGCTGGAGCGGGTTGGACTGTGAGGCGATGATCTCGGGCAAACGGCCGCTCGACGGCGTTCGAATCGTCGAGATGGATGCGATCGGACCGGTCCCGTTCGCGGCGATGATGCTCGCGGATTTCGGAGCTGATGTGGTGCGGATGGCTCGGCCCGACGCGAAGCCCGGCAGCGGCTTCCTGCTCCACCGCGGGCGGCCCAGCCTGGCGCTCGACCTCAAGGACGAGGCCGACCGGAGGACTGCCAGTGAAATCATCGCGTGCGCGGACGTCCTGCTCGAAGGATTCCGGCCCGGAGTGATGGAGCGGCTGGGGCTTGGGCCCGAGCCGTGCCTCGCGGCGAATCGGAAGCTTGTCTATGCTCGGCTCACCGGCTGGGGCCAGGATGGCCCGCTCGCCACGGTTGCCGGACACGATCTCGATTATATCGCGCTTACCGGGGCTCTCCGCGCGATCGGCCCGGGCGAGGCGCCGCCGCCGGTCCCCCTCAACCTGCTCGGCGATTATGGCGGCGGAGCTTTGTTCGCGGTCGGCGGGATCCTCGCCGCTTTGCTCCACGCCCGCGCCAGCGGCGAGGGCCAGGTGGTCGATGCCGCGATCACCGACGGAGTCGCGATGCTGTCCACCGTGGTCCACAGCCTGATGGCGGCAGGGCGTTGGCGGGGCGAGCGCGGCACCAACACTCTCGACGGGGGCGCACCATTCTATCGCTGCTACCGCTGCGCCGACGGAGAGTATGTCGCGGTCGGCGCGCTCGAGCCGCAATTCTTCGCCTTGCTGCTCGCCGGCCTCGGCATCTCCGCCGAGCGCTTCGTCCAGCGCGACCAATCCTGCTGGGCGGAGATGGAGGCCGTTTTCGCGGAGGCCTTCGCTGGCCGACCGCGATCGCACTGGCTCGAAATGTTCGCAACCACAGACGCCTGCGTGCAGCCGGTGCTGAGCTTCGAAGAAGCGCCGCTCCATCCGCACAACCGGGCCCGAGGCACCTATTTCGAGCGGGACGGAGATTGGGTTCCGGCCCCGGCACCTCGGCTCGGGACTACGCCGGCGGTTGCGGGCCCGCCCGCCTGGGAGACCAAGCCGGCCGACCTCCTGGCGCGCTGGTCGACGACGCTGCCGATCAGCCCCTGAACATGTCGCGCGCGACGATCATCCGCTGGATCTCGGTCGCGCCCTCACCGAGCCGCTTGATCCGCAGCTCGCGAAACCAGCGCTCGAGCGGAAGCTCCTTGGAAACGCCGAGCCCGCCGAACAGCTGGATGCACACATCGAGCGTCTTGAACGCCGCTTCCGTCGCGGCGAGCTTGGCCATGGCCGCGTCGACCCGCGCGCTTTCGCCGAGATCCGCTTTCCACGCTGCCCGGTAAACCAGCATGCGGGCCGCTTCGAGCGCGATCCGGCAGTCGGCCAGCATCCACTGCGCGCCCTGCTTTTCGCTGAGCAGGCCGCCAAATACCTGGCGCTGCTTCGCCCATTCCACGGTGAGGCGCAACGCTTCCGTGGCGATCCCGATCGGTCCCGCCCCGTAGACGATCCTTCCGCGGGTCAGGAAATCGTCGGCAAGCGCGAAGCCCTGCCCCTCCCCGCCGATCCGATTGCACGCAGGCACTCGAAAACCGTCGAAATGGAGCTCGTGCGGGCTGTTGGCGATCATCACCGGCATCGGCGTGCGGGTCAGGCCCGGCCAGGCGGTCTCGACGATGAAGCAGATGATCCCGTCGCGCCGGCCGGGCTCGCCGGTACGCGCATAAACGATCCCCCATTCGGCGGTGCCGGCATGGGTCGTCCAGGTCTTCGAACCGTCGAGCTCATAATCGTCGCCGTCGCGAGCCGCGCGGCAGGCGATCGCGCGCGCCGGGT
>JAQGLD010000306.1 GCA_028293055.1 Alphaproteobacteria bacterium | reverse complement strand
GCAACGGGGGCCGTCTCGGTCCGCTTGCTTGCCTTGTTCGCGATGGCGCGGTTGTGGCGCTTGTTGCCGGTGCGCAGATTGCCCATGAAAATATCCTGTCGGTCTGGAGCGGGTCGCGCGTCGATGAATGGGTGACTGCGCGATCGATCCCGACCTTGGTCATGTTTGGAGCAGGCTGACAAGGCCGATCGCCCTCAACCGCCTCCGGTATGCGGCGCGAGCGGACCGCGATAGGTGCGCAAGAGGCCCATGGCGAGCAGCGCGAAGGCGGTCGCGATCGACGCCGCGAGGCAGAGCGACCGTGCGGTGCCGGGGTCGGTGAACCACAGCAGGGCGCAGCTCGACACGGCCCAGATCACCGCCAGCACCGGCAGCGCCGCGCCATAATCGCGCACTCGGAAAGGGTGGACGAAGTGGACGGGGGCGAAGGTCAGCACCGCCAGCGCGCAGACGATGATCGCTCCCGCGATCGGGTTCAGGCCGAGCGCGAACAGGTAGAAGGCGACCAGGTTCCAAAGCGCCGGGAAGCCGCGGAAATAGCCGTCGTCGCTCTTCATGTCGGTGCGTGCGAACAGATAGAGCGAGGAGAAATGGATCGCCGCCAGAAGCCACAAGGCGATCGGCGCAGGCACCAGTCCCGCCCGCCAGATGAACAGGGTCGGCACGAACACATAGGTGAGATAGTCGACGACCAGGTCGAGCGTGGCGCCGTCGACCCGCGCCGCTTGCTCCTTGACCCGTGCCCAGCGCGCGAACGTACCGTCGATTCCGTCGACGACGAGCGCGACGAACAGCCACAGCAAAGCGAGCTGCCACTGCCGTTGCTCGATCGCGATCAGCGAGAAGAGCGCGAGCATCGCCCCGCTCGCGGTGAACATGTGGACGAGCCAGGCAAAGATTGCTGGAGGCGGCCGCCGCCTGGCGGCTTTATCGTCGATCATCCACGTCTCCTGGCAGCTTGCGGGGCGAACGGCGGGAGGCTCGCAGCGGTTCCGTTTCGGTAACGAAACCCCAGGGCGCGAGCGGAGTTGAGCGCGAATGGAAGACAATGAAGTGCGGGTGTCCGAGCGTTCCGCCTATCTCGAGCCGGGCCGCAATTGCTGGCGTATAGAACGCGCCGACCGGGCCGCTCTGGTCGTCGATGCCGCCGATTATTTCCGCCTCGCGCGCCAGGCGATGCTTCGCGCGGAATCTCAGATCCTGCTGATCGGCTGGGATTTCGACACGCGCATCTTCCTCGATCACGAGCCGGACGACGGCGCTCCGGATCGGCTCGGGCCGCTCTTGTCGTGGATCGCAAAGCATCGGCCCGACGTGTCGATCCACATCCTGCGCTGGGATCTCGGCGCTCCCAAATTGCTTACTCGCGGCACCACCATATTCCGGCTGGCGCGCTGGGCGATGACCCGGCAGATCAGCTTCAAGCTCGACGGCGCCCATCCGTTCGGTGCAAGCCACCACCAGAAGGTGCTGGTCGTCGACGACAGGCTCGCTTTCTGCGGCGGAATCGACATGACCGCGACCCGCTGGGACACGCGCGACCATCTCGATGCGGACAAGAGGCGCCGGCGGCCGACCACCGGCCGGATCTACGAGCCCTGGCACGATGCGACCATGGCGGTCGACGGGGGCGCCGCACGAGCGCTTGGCGAGCTGGCCCGCGAACGCTGGGCCGATGCCGGCGGAAAGCCGATCGCACCGCCCGATGCCAAGCGCGATCCCTGGCCCGAGGCGCTTAAGCCCGCCTTCCAGAAAGTCGATGTCGCGATCGCGCGGACCCGCGGGGCCTATGAGCAGATCACTCCGCTACGCGAGATCGAGGCGCTGTTCATCGACATGATCGTCCGTGCCCGCCGCTACATCTATTTCGAGAATCAATTCTATGCCTCGCGGCTGGTCGCCGCAGCCATCGCCAAGCGGCTGGCCGAGCCGGACGGGCCCGAATTCGTCCTGGTCAACCCGAATACGGTCCAGGGCTGGCTAGGGGAGGAAGCGATGGGCCCGGTCCGCGCCTTGCTGATGAAGCAGATGGCCGAGGTCGATGCCAACGGCCGGTTCCGGATCTACACGCCGGTCACCGAGCAGGGCGAGCCGATCTATGTCCATTCCAAGATCATGATTGCTGATGGCGAGACGTTGCGGGTGGGCTCCGCCAACCTCAACAACCGCTCGATGGGCCTCGACAGCGAGTGCGACCTGCTGATCGACGCGACGCTGGAGGCGAACGAAGGCGCCGGCGAACGGATCGAGGCAATCCTCGCCGACCTGCTCGGCGAGCATCTCGGAACCGCGCCGGACAAGGTTGCGGCGACTTTCGCCGCCGAGGGGTCGCTCGTCGCGACGGTCGAGAAGCTGCGCGGAAGCGGGCGCACCCTGGTCCCGCTCGAAATCGAGGAGCCGAACGCGCTCGAATGCAAGCTTGCGGAGAGCGAGCTGCTCGATCCCGAAAGCGCAGGCGGATCGGACGAGCCGGCGTCCAGGCCCGGCCTGTTCAGTCGAGCCCGCGCCCGCTTCCGCAGCCGGCGCCGGCGTTAACGCGAAACAGACGCGGCCTGCCTATGGATCTTCGCACAGCGGGGAGACAGAGTGATGAAGTTCGTTTTGCTGAAATCGCGCGGCGGCAATTATCTTGTGGTCACCGAGAACATCGCCTGGCTGCGCGACCATGAAAACGGCCAGACCAAGGTGGGAGTGATCGGCGGCGATCCCTTGCTGGTTTCCGGATCCATCGACGAGGTCGCAGCCACCATCCTGGCCGGCTGAAGGCGCGACGTCGCCCACCGGCCCGGCGATCTGCCGATGCGGTCGCGAAAATCGGCAAGGACTCGCCCGGTACCGGGAACAGACCCGGCCTTGCCGGGTTGGGGCGGCGGCACGGCACGAGCCTGCCATCCTCACATGCTTTCGGAGACTCGAGTTGGAGCCGCTTTCCGCCCCCGATTTTCACGCGCCCGCGATCATGCTGTCGGGGCCGGTCGACTATGCAATGTACCAGAATTTCCGCAGCCAGCTCGACAATGCGCCTCAGCAGGGCCTGGTCGTGGTCGAATTGTCGACGCTTGGCGGCGATCCCGAAGTCGCCCGCATTATGGGCGAGGATTTCCGGTTCCACATTGACCTCGCGCCCGACCGCCGCATCGTCTTCCTCGGCAAGGCGGCGATCTATTCGGCCGGAACCACCTTCCTCAGCTTCTTCGCGCGCCCCAACCGCTACCTGACCCGCGGCGCGCGGCTGATGATTCACGAGCGCAAGCTGACCAAGACGATCAACCTCGACGGGCCGCTCACCACCCTGGTCGCGAATGTCGAAGCGACCCTGAACGAGATCAAGGCGTCGATCGAGATCCAGAACGAGGGCTTCCGCCATCTCATCCAGGGTTCGCAGGTGACGATCGAGGAGGTGCTCGAAAAGGCGCCGTCCAACTGGTATCTCGAGGCCCAGGAGGCCAAGGCGCTCGGCCTGGTCGAGGATGTGATCTGACGCCGAACCGGGGCGGGGCTCCTCCCTTTGTCATGCTGACCTTGATTCAGCCTCCAGTGCGGAGACCCCACGGGTGGTGGAGATCTCGACCCTGAAACCAGTTCAGCTCTGCCCCTGCCATTGCGCTTGCGATTCCCGCACATCGACCTCGACCGAGAGCCGTTCCGTCCCGCCGCCGCGGCGGTTGCCGGCGATCGGGGCGGCGTCCCGATAGTCGAGGCCGCAGGCGACTCGGACATAGGCGTCGTCGGGGCATTTGCCGTTGGCCGGATCGAACGCGACCCACCCGAGATCGGGGACCCAGGCCTCGGCCCAGGCGTGGGCGGCCTGCTGGATATGGGCGCCGTCGCGTCGGAACAGATGGCCCGACACGTAGCGCGCCGGTATGCCGAGGCAGCGGGCGGCGCCGATCAGGATATGGGCGAAATCCTGGCAGACTCCGTGTCCGGCGGCGAGCGCATCCTCCGCTTTGGTCTCGACGATCGTCGCCTCGGTGTCGAAGCGCATGTCGCGGTTGAGCGCCGAGTTCATGAGATGAAGCCGGTCGAGGATCGGCTCCTCGTCGGCGAGCGGCGACCCGGCAAAGGCCTCGATCGCGGCGCCGCCTTCGGTGAGCGCGGTTTCGCGGAGGAAGACTTCGGCCGGGAGATCGACGGCGAGGCCGCGCACCACTCCGATCTCGTCCTCGGTCAGCACCCGGCCGGTGACCGTGACCTGGAGGTCGCGCACCGGCCGGTCGATATAGAGCATGTGGATGATATTGCCGTAGCCGTCGCGGCCTTCGCGCACCCGGGCGTCGCAATCCACGTCGAGCCGCCAGTCGAGCACGGTCTGGCTGGCGAAGCTGGACGGAGTCATGCGCAGCAGCTGGATGACGCTGCGCACCGGCGCAGCGTAGCGATAGGTGGTGGCGTGGCGGATCGAGAGCCGCATCAGCCGAACTGGAACTGGTCGGCAATCGCCCGGTCGAGCGCATCGTTGTCGGCGATGAAGCGCTGCAGGCTCTCGTGCAGTCCCCGCTGCATCATCGTCTCGACATTGGCTCCCTGCAGCCCGCCGAGGCGGCGCCTCGAAAGCCGGTCGGCCTCGCCCTGGCGGCCGGTGCGGTCGGCGACGCTTGCGAGCAGGGACACGGTCTCCGCGGCCGCTGCGGCGAGCGAGCGCGGCAGCTCGGGCCGGAAGATCAGCAGGTCTGCGACCAGCCAGGGCTGGAGCGCCTGCTTGTAGATCGTCCGGTAGGCGGTCTGGCCAGAGACGACCTGGAGGATGGTGGTCCACTGGTCGCGGTCGAGCGTCCCGCCGATCGGCTCGCCGGCGGGCAGCAGAAGATAATATTTCACGTCGATCAGCCGCGCCGTATTGTCGCCGCGTTCGATCATCGAGCCGAGGCGAAGGAACCAATAGGCCTCGTTGCGGAGCATTCGGGCGAGGGCGCCCTCGAATCCGCGTGTCTCCGCCTTGAGGTCCTCGACCAGGTTGAGCGTGGCCTGGACCCCCCCCGGGCTAGACCGACCCTTGAGGGTCAGCCAGGCGCGGTTGATCGCCTCCCAGACCTCGCGGGTCAGCACGTTGCGCGCCGCCCGCGCATTGTCGCGCGCCGACGCCAGGCAGGAGCGGACCGAGCTCGGATTCTCCTCGCTCATCGCCAGATAGCGGCGCGCGGTGAAGGCTCCGACATTCTCCACGCCGCCATCGAGCGACCCCGCGCCGACCACCCTAAGGGCGCTGCGCCAGGCCTGGTCGGTCTCGGCGCGGCCGGAGAGCGAATCGAGGCGGATCGTCGCCTCGATCAAGCGAGTGGTGAACTCGGCCCGCTCCATGTAGCGGCCGATCCAGTAGAGGGTTCCGGCGGTGCGCGACAGCATCAGGCGCCACCCTGCGATTGCGATTGGGACTGCGATCCCGATCCCGACTGGGACTGCGATTGCGACTGGGTCCGCAACAGCGAATCGTCGGCGAGCACGAAACTGTCCTTCGTGCCGCCGCCCTGGCTCGAATTGACCACCAGCGAGCCTTCGCGCAGCGCGACCCGGGTGAGGCCGCCGGGGACGATCTCGACGCTGTCGGCGCCGCTCAGCACGAACGGCCGGAAATCGACATGGCGGGGCGCGATCCCCTTCTCGACGATCGTTGGCACCGTCGACAAAGCGAGGGTCGGCTGGGCGATATAGCGGTGCGGCTCCGCGATCAGCGCGGCTCGGAACGCCTCGATCTCCGCCTTGCTCGCGGTCGGGCCTACCAGCATCCCATAGCCGCCCGAACCGTCGACCAGCTTGACCACCAGCTCCGGAAGCCGCTCGAGCGTGTAGCGCAGGGCTTCGGGCTCCCGGCAGCGCCAGGTCTCGACATTGTGCAGCTTGGGCTCCTCGCCGGTATAATAGCGCACGATATCGGGCATGTAGGAATAGATCGCCTTGTCGTCGGCGATTCCCGTGCCGGGCGCGTTGACCAGGGTGACATTGCCGGCGAGATAGGCCGCCATCAACCCGGGAACGCCAAGCATCGAATCCGGATGAAAGACGAGCGGGTCGAGGAAGGCGTCGTCGATCCGGCGGTAGATCACATCGACCTGCACCCGCCCCTCGATCGTCCGCATCCACACGAGATCGTCGTCGACATGAAGGTCGCGGCCCTCAACCAGCTCGATCCCCATCTGGCTGGCTAGGAAGCTGTGCTCGTAGAAAGCCGAATTGTAATGGCCAGGGGTGAGCAGGACGCAACGCGGCTCGCGCGCCGTCGGCGGCGCCACCGAATTCAGCGTGTCGCGAAGCAGCTCGGGATAATAATCCACCGGACGGACCGCGAAGATGTCGAACAATTCCGGGCACAGCCGGAGCATCGCCTCGCGATTCTCGAGCATGTAGGAAACTCCGGAGGGCGTCCTGCAATTGTCCTCGAGCACGTAGAATTCGTCCGGCCCGGTACGGACCAGGTCGATCCCGCAAATATGGGCATAGACTCCGTGGGGCGGCTTGGCGCCCGACGCCGGAATGCAGAACTGGGCGTTGGCGAGCACGATCTCGGCCGGAACCACTCCGTCCGACAGGATCCGGCGGGCGCCGTAGACATCGTCGATGAAGGCGTTGATCGCCCGCACCCTCTGCTCGAGCCCGGCGGAGAGGTTGCGCCATTCGCGCGCCGAAAGCACCCGGGGGATGATATCGAACGGGATGATCCGCTCGGCGGCCTCCTGCTCGCCATAGACCGCGAAGGTGATTCCGAGGCTTCGGAACGCCGCCTCGGCCGCCTGCTGGCGCCGCTCGAGCTCCCCGGCCGGGGTTTCGGCAAGCCATGCATTGAGCGCTTCGAACCCGAGCCGCGCCTCCCGGCCCGTACTCGTCCCCCACAGCTCGTCGAACGGAGGCGCCATCTATCCCTTTCACGACCGGCCACCCAACGGCCGCACCTGCAGAATGCACGAAACGTGTTTCGGTGCAAAAATATATTTTTTGCATCGCAGCACGGGGCCTCCCCCCTCGGCCACCTGGAACATAATATTGCTGCACTGCACAAAGACGCTGGACAGAGGCGTTGGAGCGGTTATTCTGCAGTGCAGCAAACAAGGGCGCGATCGGCGCCGGCAGACAAGAGGTGCATCGAGGGAGCAAGGCAATGGGCGAGCAGGCGAAGCGCGGCATGGGTGCGGCGGCTCTGGCGGAAATGCAGGAATTCGCGACCTTCGAGAAGGGGACGCAGCGCTACATCCGCCGCTCGCTCGACATCGGCTTCCGCCACCGCGACGCGCTTCGCCTGTGGGCGCGCGATCCCGAGGAGGCTGCTGCGATCCGCGGTCAGGTCTGCATCTATGCCCGGCTCGAGGCGATCCGCAAGGCGATCCCCGACGACAATGGCTTCGAGCGCGCCGAGCCGATGATGGCCGCTTTGATCTCGGTCACCGCCTTCGATCTGGTCTCCGGACGGCTACCGAGCTTCGCGGCCTATCGTTTCCTCTACGAGCGCCTGCTCGGCGCCGCAGCGCGGCCATGGCTTCCCTCCGCCTTCTGCGCGGCGTCGACCCTGCCGCACCTGCACCCGGACGATCGCCGGACACTGCTCCAGACGATCGGTGAAGGCGCCGCGACCGCGCCCGGCTGGTCGATCCGCGAGCCGACCTTCTTCCCGCAATGGGTGGACAAGGTCGACCTGATCGCGGCCTGAGGTCGCCCAAGAAGGAACCCCTCCTGAGATCTGCTCCCCTCTCAGGGAGGGAGGCACGCGACCGCCTCCTCTCCCCCAAAATATCTTGAAAACATAAGCACACTTATTATGTGTGCACTTGTGGACACCAATTTCGCCTTCGATGTCGCAGAGACTGCGCTCGCCATCCGGCGCGAGTTCGATCGCCGCGCGGCCGCGATCGGAGTCACGCGTGCGCAATGGCGGCTGCTCTCCCGGCTGGCCCGCCAGGGCGGCCAGCGCCAGGTCGAGCTCGCCGACGCGCTCGATGTCGAGCCGATCACCTTGTGCCGGATCATCGACCGTCTCGCCGAGGCCGGCCTGGTCGAGCGGCGCGCCGACGAGGTCGATCGCCGCGCCTGGCGGATCCATCTCACCGAGAAAGCGGGTCCCATCATCGAGGATCTCTCGACGATCGCGGAGACGTTCCTCGACGATATATTGGTCGGAATCTCGCCTGGGGAGCAGGCTGAGGTCCGGCGCGTTCTCGAACTGGTGCGGGCCAATGTCGCCGCTGGCGGCAGCTCTGCGCGGAGGGTTTCATGAAGGAAGGTTCGATCACGGCGGCCGAGGCTGTCGAGGCCGGGGGCGCCGACGCCCCGACGGAGGCCGCGACGGCCCCGGCGCAGCGCCGCAGGCCCTGGCGGCTCGTTCTGATGCTTTCGGTGCCGTTGCTGATCCTCGTCGGCGGACTCTATCTGTGGCTGACCAGCGGCCGCTATGTCTCGACCGACAATGCCTATGTCCAGCAGGACAAGGTTTCGGTCTCGGCCGAGATCACCGGCACCATCTCGGAAGTGGCGGTGCACGAGAATCAGAAGGTCAGGAAGGGCGATCTGCTGTTCCGCATCGACCCGCGCCCCTATCGGATCGCGCTCGAACAGGCGCAGGCGCAGATCGCCGACGCGCAGGTCTCGGTGAGCAAGCTGAGGGCCGAGACGCTCGGCACCGCCGAGGATGTGCAGGCGGCGGAATCGAATCTCGGTTTCTCGCAGCGTGCGTTCGATCGCCAGGCGGAGCTGCTCCGCCGCGGCTTCACGACCCGCGCTCATTATGACGAGGCCCAGCATGCCGTGCAGGAGGCGCGCGACCGTGTCGCCACCGCCCGCGCCAATGTCCAGATCAAGCGTTCCGCGCTCGCCGGTGGCCCCGCCTCGGTCCAGCCCGCGGTGGCGGCAGCGATCGCGACTCGCGACAAGGCGCTGCTCGATCTCAAGCGCACCGAGGTGCGGTCTCCGATCGACGGCTATGTCAGCCAGACCGACCGGCTCCAGGTCGGCAATGCGGTGGTGACCGGCCTGCCGATGGTGACGATCGTGCGCAGCGGCGAATCCTGGGTCGAGGCCAATTACAAGGAGACCCAGCTCACCAAGATGGCGCCGGGCCAGCCCGCCGAAATCCACCTCGACGCCTACCCGAGCGCCGCCGTCCGCGGCCATGTCGCGAGCATCGGGCGAGGCACCGGCTCCGAATTCTCGGTGCTGCCGGCGCAGAACGCGACGGGTAATTGGGTCAAGGTGACCCAGCGGGTGGCGGTGCGGATCGCGATCGACAGCGATGCCGGCCGTCCGCTGCTCGCCGGCCTCTCGGCCAAGGTCAAGGTCGACACCCAGGAGCAGCCGCTCCCGCCGGCGCGCACGGCAGCGCGGTGATTCCGGCCGGATCCGCGCCCGGGAGCTTCTGAGCATGGCCACCGGGGCGATGCCCGCGCGGCATACCTACTCGCTCGACCGGACAGAGCATGTCGTCGTCACCATCGCGCTGATGATGGCGGTGCTGCTCCAGGTGCTCGACACGACGATCGCCAATGTCGCGCTGCCGCACATGATGGCGAGCATGAGCGCCACTCCGGAAACGATCAACTGGGTCCTCACCTCCTATATCGTCGCCTCGGCGATCGCGATTCCGATCACCGGCTGGCTCGCCGACCGGATCGGTCGCAAAGTCCTGTTCATCGCTTCGGTGATCGCCTTCACGATCGCCTCGGTGCTTTGCGCGCTGGCCCAGAACCTGCCCGAAATGGTGCTGTTCCGCGCCATACAGGGCGTCTCGGGCGCCTTCCTGGTGCCGATCGCGCAGGCGACCCTGTTCGACATCAACCCGCCGGAAAAACATGCCCGGGCGATGGGGATGTTCGGAATGGGCGTCATGATCGGGCCTATCCTCGGCCCAGTGCTCGGCGGCTGGCTCACCGACAATTTCAACTGGCGCTGGGTATTCCTGGTCAATGTGCCGGTCGGAGTGATCTGCACACTGATGCTGATCCGCTTCATGCCAGTGACGGCCGGCCAGCGACGCCGCTTCGACCTGTTCGGCTTCTTCCTGCTCGCGGGTGCGCTCGGCGGGCTGCAGATGATGCTCGATCGCGGCCAGCAACTCGACTGGTTCACCTCGTGGGAGGTGCGCATCGAGGCCGCAGTCTCGGCGTGCTGCGCCTGGATGTTCGTCGTCCATCTCTCGACCGCGCGCGATCCGCTGTTCGACCTCAGGATGTTCAAGGATCGCAATTTCGCCTTCGCGCTCGGCTTCATGGCGGTCACGGGCGTGCTGCTGCTGGGCGGCCTCGCCTTGCTCCCACCCTTGCTGCAGCGGCTGTTTGGCTATTCGGTGCTCGAATCCGGTTATCTGACCACGCCGCGGGGCATCGGCACGCTCGTCTCGATGATGCTCGCCGGGCGGATTGCCGGCCGGGTGGACGCGCGGCTGCAGATTTTTGGCGGCATGGTCCTGATGGCGCTGTCGCTCTACCAGATGACCGGATTCTCGCTGCAGATGGATTCGCGGCCGATCATCCTCAGCGGAATCGTCCAGGGGTTCGGCCTCGGATTCATCTTCGTGCCCCTCCAGGCACTCGCTTTCGCCTCGCTTCCAGCGAGCTTCCGCACCAGCGGAGCGTCCCTGCTCAACCTTTCGAGGAATATCGGCGGCGCGGTCGGAATCTCGATGGTCACGACCCTGCTCGCCCGCAACCTTCAAGTCAGCCATTCCGACCTGGCTTCCTCGGTCACCTCCTTCACCCTGCCGCCGGTGGATCCGTCGATTACCAGCCGGCTGGGCCAGTTCGGAGACAATGCGATGGCGTTGCTCGACGCCGAGATCAACCGGCAGGCGCTGATGATCGCCTATCTCGACGACTTCAAGCTGATGATGCTGGTCACCCTGGCGGCGATGCCGTTCGTCTGGCTGCTCCGCCCGGCCAGTCCGGCAGCCGACGGCGCCGCCCCGGTCCTGGCCGACTGAGTCGTTGATTAACCGACTCTAATTCGTCACAATTCGTTGACCGCGGACCGCCAGCCGCTAATCAGCGCGAATGCTCCAAACCGCCCATCGCCGCTATCTCGACATCCTCGCGTCCGTGTACATCTATAACGAGCATCGCGGCTATAGCAGCCTCGATCGCGTGCTCGAGGCGGTGCGCGCCAAATATCCCGACGATCATGTCTTCATCGCCAAGGTCGAGAAGCACCGGGCCGACGAGCGCAAGCATTATCTGATGTTCCGCCGCTATTTCGAGCATCTCGGCCGGATGCCCTACGAGGTCGACCATACGTGCGGCCATATCGACCGGCTGATCAAGCTCACCTTCGGCTGCCATATCGACGAGCTCGACACCAAGGCGGTGATCGCCGACGACGCCTTGTTCAACAAGCTGTGCCGGATCATCATGATCACCGAGATCAGGGGCATGCGGCAGCTCGACGTGCTGCTCCAGTCCTTCCTGGTCACCTCGGACAAGTCGCTCGCCAAGATCTTCAAGGTGATCGAACGCGACGAGCCATCGCACTGGGTGCCCTATCGCTACTGGCTCAAGCGCCACAATGGCGGCAAGCCGACCTTCCGCGAGCTGCTGTCCGACTGGTGGGTGCATCGCAGCCTGATCTTCGCCAAGCTGCCCGCTTTGTATCTCAATCCGTGGCTGAAGCGGCGCACCTGGTGGGTCGACGAGCCGCTCGCCGAGCGCGCGGAATCGACGGCTCGCGTTACCGCCTGACCGGCGGCTCGAACCCGGCAATGCGCATCCCACCGCCCGACGGATCGCGCGACCCGCGTACGGAGGACCCGACCAATGTCTGGTTCGTCCATCTCATCGGCCGGATCCTGCTGCCGGTCGCGCTGCGGGTGCGGATCAGCGCCAATGCGGTATCGGTTGCGGGCTTCGCGCTCGGCGCTGCCGCCGCCTGCTGCGATTTCCACTGGCGCCAGTCCGGCTACGCCACGATCGGCTTCCTGCTTGCGATCGCCTGGCTGATCGCCGACGGGCTGGACGGGATGATCGCCCGCGCGACCGCCAGCGCCAGCGCGCTCGGCCGGCTGCTCGACGGGATCTGCGATCACGGCGTCTTCATCCTGCTCTATTGCGCGCTTGCGGCTTCGATCGGCACCGCGGGGGCGTGGCTCCTCGCCGTCGGCGCGGGCCTGGTCCATGCCGTCCAGGCAACCCTCTACGAGGGCGAGCGGACCCGCTTCCACCGTCGCATCGCAGGCGATGCAGGCACATTCGCGGCACCTGGCCAGGCCTCGGACGGCCTCACCCGGCTCTACGATAGCGTCGCCGGCAGCCTCGACCGGCTGGCCGAGCCGTTCGACCGGAGGCTCGCGCGAAGCGCCGATCCGGGGGCGGTCGGCCGTGCCTACGGCAATCGCGCCTGGCGGCCACTGCGTCTGCTCTCCTTGCTGAGCAACAACATGCGGGTGCTGCTGATCTACGCCGCCTGCCTTGCCGGGGACGTTCGCTGGTTCTGGCGGATCGAGCTCGTCCCGCTGAGCGTGATCGCGGTCTGGGGAATCGCCTGGCACCGGCGGGTCGAGGCCGGTCTGGTGGGGGAGGGGACAGGCTGATCGGCCCCACCGGATGCTGAACCAGGTCCAGCATGACGGAGGGGGCCATCTCTCGCTTAACGCGTGTCCACGCGCCCTATTACGCGCGTGGACACGCGTCGCGCCGCCGGGCATGACTGGCGCACCGGCCGCCGGAGACGAGGAATGATCGCAGAGGATGAGAGCGCGCAACCCGCAGACTCTCCCTTGCCCGATCGGGCCGGACAACCCGCCGCGCCGGCCGAGGTCGACCGGGACACCGCGGTCCACATCACCCAGATGCGGGTGCTGGTCGCCTTGCTCACCCTCGCCGGCCTGTGGATCGCGCGCAGCTTCCTGCTCCAGCTCGCCTGGGCGGTGACCCTCGCGATCGCGCTCTGGCCGCTCTATCGCCAATTCGTGCCCAAGCGCAGGGTCAGCGGCCACCGGGTCGTCGCGCCGCTCGCCTTCACGATCGCGACGGGGCTTGTCCTCATCCTGCCGCTGGCCGTGGTGGTGGTCGAGGCGGCGCGCGACAGCCAGTTCGCGCTGCAATGGGTCACTGAAGCCCAGCGCACCGGAGTCCAGCCGCCGATTTGGCTCGGCCATCTCCCGTTCGGAGCCAGGATGGTCACCTGGTGGCGCGACCATCTCGCCACTCCGACGGCCTCCTCGGCGCTGCTCGGCAATCTCGACGCCAGCGCGATCGCCAGCTGGACCGGCACCATCGCCGCCCAGGTCGCGTCGCGGTCGATGTTCTTCCTCGTCACCTTGCTCGCTTTCTTCCTGATCCTGCGCGACGGAGAGCGGCTGGCGGCGAATGCGGTTTCCACCGCGCGGCGAGTCTATGGCGAGTTTGGCGAGCGCTTCGTCGAGCGGCTCGGCGCTGCGGTGCGCGGCGCGGTCAACGGCACCGTGCTGGTCGCGATCGGCGAGGGCACCTTGATCGGAATCGGCTACTGGATCGCCGGCGTGCCGCGGCCGGTACTGTTCACGGTCGCGACCATCGCCTTCGCGATGCTTCCGTTCGGCGCCTGGGCGGCGTTCAGCGTTGCCGGCATCGTCTTGCTCACCCAGGGCCAGGTCGTCGCCGCGATCGCGGTCGTCGCATTCGGAGCGACGGTGATGATGATCGGCGACAATCTCGTCCAACCGGCACTGATCGGCAATTCGGTTGAATTGCCCTTCCTGTGGACGTTCATCGGGACGTTCGGCGGGCTCGAGACGTTCGGCCTGGTCGGCCTGTTCGTCGGCCCGGCGCTGATGGCGGCCCTGTTCCTGGTCTGGAAGGAGTGGCTCGGCCTCGACGCTCCCGGACGGCGGCGGCGGCGCAGCCGGCTCGGCCGCGGCATCGTCGGCCGGGTCGATTCCGCGGACGAGGCGGGATGACCCTCATTCCCTGCCAGCGCGGCCTGTTCGATATTCCGGGCGATGTCGCCTATTTCGACTGCGCCAAGATGGCGCCGCTGATGCGCGAGGCCGGACAGGCAGGGGTGCGTGGCCTGATGCGCAAGGCGCATCCCTGGGATCTGAAGGCGAAGCACTGGTTCGACGAATCCGACCGGGTCCGCGCACTCTACGCCCGGCTGGTCGGTGCCGAGGCCGGCGATATCGCGATCGTCCCGTCGGTGAGCTACGGCATGGCGATCGCGATGGCCAATGTCGCGGTCGGGGCGGGCCAGACCATCCTCAATGTCGCAGACGATTTCCCATCGACCGTCTACGCCTGCCGGGCGCTCGCGAAGCGGGCGGAGGCGCGGCTGGTGACCATCGATCCGCCGGATTCCGGGCGGTGGAGCGACACCTTGCTCGAGGCGATCGACGGCGACTGTGCCTTGGTCTGCGCGCCGCATACCCATTGGGCCCATGGCACGATGTTCGATCTCGAGGCGGTCGGGCGGCGTTGCCGCTCGGTCGGCGCGGCCCTGATCCTCGATACCACCCAGTCGACCGGAGCGCTGCCGCTCGATCTCGAGGCGGTCGATCCGGACTATGCCGTCGCAGCCTCGTACAAATGGCTGTTCGGGCCCTATTCGCTCGGCTTCCTCTATGTCGCCGGGCGCCGCCAGCGCGGGCGGCCGATCGAGGAAGGCTGGGTGACCCGCCTCGGCGCGGAGGATTTCCGCCGCCTCGCCGATTATGGCGAGGCGCTCGAGCCAGACGCGCGTCGCTTCGACATGGGCGAGCGCTCCAATTTCGCGCTGCTGCCGGTCGCCGGAGCGGCGATCTCGCAATTGCTCGACTGGGGCGTCGCCAATGTCGCCGAGACGCTCGGCGCCGCCAACGAGGAGCTTGCGCAACGGCTCGCGCCCCACGGAATCCTTGCCGCCGAGGATCGAGCGCCGCATTTCCTGTCGGTGCGCTTCGAAAACGGCTTGCCCGAGGGCATCGAGGAGCGCCTGGCGGCTGCGCAGGTCCATGTCAGCCTGCGCGGCGATCGGATGCGGATCACCGCCCATCTCTACAATGACGATGCCGATCGAGAGAGGCTGGTAGCAGAATTGTCGAGATCCAATTAGGCTAGCGGACAACAAGGGGAGAAAGATATGCGCCTGGAACATTATGCGGCCGCGGCCGTCCTGCTCGCACTTACCGCCTGCGGAAGCGCGAACAGGAACGAAGGCAAGACCGATCAGAATGGACAGACGCCGCCCTCCTCGTCCGCCGCTGCCGTTGCGGGCGCGGTCAGCCGGATCAATCCAGGACAATGGGAGATGACGGTGGACACCGCCGTCGAAGGCCTTCCGAACATGCCCGCCGGCCCGGCGACCGAGAAGGCCGTTCATCGCACCTGCATCAGCAAGGCGGATGCCGCCAAGCCGCCGACGGACATGTTCTCCGGAGGCCAGAAAGACTGCGTGACACGCGAGTTCAACGTGAGCGGGGGCAGCGTTCATTCGGTCATCGCCTGCGGCGGTCCCTCTGCGAGCAAAGCCGAGATCACCGCCGATGGCAGCTTCGGCGGCGATTCGGTCGATGTCCGCTCCAAGATCGTGACCGGAGGGCAGGGGCCGGCGATGACGATCAGCAGCCATCTCGTCGGCCATCGCGTCGGCGAATGTACCGGCAAGGAGGGCTGAGGGCGTGAACCCGGAGCGAAATCACTGAAGGTCCGGGTCGTCATCAATCGCGGCGGTGGCTCATTCGGCGAGGACAAGGTCGCCGAGCTCGAATCCCTGTTCGCCAGCCACGGGGTGGACGCGAAGATCCTCGCGCTCGATCCCAAGGATCTCGACAGAAACTGCGCGGAGATCATCAAGGAGGCCGGAGTCGACGCCCTCGTCGCCGCCGGCGGCGACGGCACGATCAGCACCGCCGCCGGCGCGGTCGCCGGCACCGACATGGTTCTCGGCGTGCTCGCGATGGGCACGCTCAACCATTTCGCCAGGGATGCCGGGATTCCGCTCGAGCTCGACGCCGCGGTGGCGGTGATCGCGGCCGGCCACAGCCGCCCGGTCGACGTCGCGGAGGTCAACGGCCGGGTGTTCATCAACAACAGCGCGGTCGGCCTCTATCCCGAGCTGGTCCGGGAGCGCGAGAAGCAGCAGAAGCATCTCGGCCGCTCCAAGCGCGTGGCGATGCTCTCGGCGGGCCTGCGCGCCTTCTGGCGCTTTTCGCGGCGCAGGTTGACGATCCGGATCGGCGGACGCGAAGCGCCGATCGAGACGCCTTTGCTGTTCGTGGGCAACAATCGCTACGAGATGACCCCGCTCGCGCTCGGCAAGCGCGAACGGATCGACGGCGGCAAGCTCTGCATCTACGCTCCGCTCGCCCGCTCTCCGCTCCATTTCCTCTGGGTGGCGATCCGCGCGGTCCTCGGCCGCGAGCGCGAGCAGAAGGATTTCGTCACCCTGGACGCGAGCGAGGCCGAGATCCGCTCATCTCGCCCGCGTCTGGCGGTCGCCACCGACGGCGAGGCCGCTATCATGGACACCCCCCTCAACTACCGGATCCGCGCTGGCGCTTTGAAGCTGCTGGTCCCCGAAGCCTGACATTCCGTCGGGCTTCGCTCGCCCTCAGGTCAAGCGGAGTCGGCCGCCTCTCGAACCCCGCTCCGCCATGCCGGGAGCAGTTCGAGCCATTTCAGCACTCCAAGCGCTCCCGCGAGCGAGTGGATCTCGGCCATTCCCAAGATTCCGAGCGCGGCCTCGTCGAGCGCCGCGATGAGCTTCGCCCGGACGAAGATCGAGTCCGCCTCCGCCGGCGCGCGGACGATCAGATCTGCGAGTGCATCGCGGTGGCGCCGAATGCCGAGATAAGTAAGGGGCGCGAACGAAGCCTTGGAGCGCCGGTCGAGAATGGGATCGGGGACGATACCGCGCATCGCGGCCGCGAGCAGCGGTTTGGGCACCGGGTCCGCGCCGAACTTGAGGCGTGCCGCCGCTCCGAAGGCGATCACCCGCGGGTCGCGGAACGGGTGGGCGATGTGGATCCGTTGCGGGTGGGCGATCGCCTCATTGGCCCAGTCGCCCGGCATTCGCGCGATCTGCGCGAGAAGATGGACCAGGACGAGGCCCGGGCTCCGGCTCCGCTCCGCCATCCCCTCCCGACCGGCGGCGCGGCGCCAGCCCGATGCCCGCGCGAAATCGGGCTGGATCCAGGCCGGCGGATGCGGGGCGGCGCGGAACGGCAGGCGTTCCGCGGCCAGCGAGGCGAGCACCCGCCACAAGGTCGTGCCGGTCGCCAAGGCCCAAGGTCTCGCCTCCCGATGGGCGCGGCGCCGCCTCAGGCGGAGCGCCCAGTCGAGGATCTCGAGCGGCGGCA
>JAQGLD010000270.1 GCA_028293055.1 Alphaproteobacteria bacterium | reverse complement strand
TTGGCGATGACGAGACAAGGAATCAACGCTTTGGCCCGGTCGAGCGAGCGGTGGTATGCGGCGAATCCAAAGGAAAAGCCTGTTTCCGGGCCAAGGCCGGCGCCCAGCCGCGCGGCGCGTCTTCTGGATCCGGCCCCCGCCGGGATACGCAAATGCTCGACGAGAGGCCCTCGAAGCCGGCCGCTTTATTGCCGATTTCCGCAGCGCACCGTCCCCGAGCCAAGCGCTTCGACCGTGCAGGCCGCCGCCGCTCCGGTAATGGTAACATCTCCAGCTCCGGTCGATCGCACCTTGGCGGATCGCCGGACGGCGAGCGCGACATTTCCCGAGGTTTCGGCATTGAGCTGGAGGTCGTCGGCGACGAGGCGGGGTCCCTGGAGCTCGGCCCCGCCCTGGAGCATTGCCTTGAGCTGCTTGGCCCGGCCGGCGAAGCTGACCTTGCCGGAGCCGATCATTGTGACGGACAGATTGTCCGCATCGACCGCAGCGACGGCGAGCCGGCCGCTGCCGGCGACGCTGAGATCGACGCGCAGGCCGCTGGCCTTGTCGACGGTCAGGCTCCCCGAGCCGTTGACCGCCGCCGAGCGGAGGGTGCGAGTCCTCACGAGGATGACCGGAGGCGGCGGTGCCGCCTGGCCCGGATAGCCGCCCCAGGACGACCGGCTCGGCCGGATCCTGAGGGTCGAGCCCTGGACCTCGACCGAGACCCGATCGAGCGCCTGCTCCGCGCCGGATGCGCTGCCGCCGGACGCGAGGCCGGTGGTCAGGCGAACCTGATACGGCCCCTCGATCACGACGCGTTCGAAGTCGGTCAGCGAATAGCTGCGCTCCGCCGCGGCGACGGGGGTCGCGGCGGCAAGAGCGAGCAAGAACGGGGCAAGCCTCATCTCGCCGACCTTGGCGCCCGCGCGCCGGCTGTCAATGCGCGAGGATCAGGCGCTGCAATTGGCGTGCCCGGAGCCCATCTTGCTGACCTGGCATTTGGCGCCTCCGGAAATGTCGACGCTTCCGGAACCCATGATGTTGACGCTGGCATTGCCGGTGGCGCGCAGCCTGGCTCCGCCGGAGCCGGCGATCGAGACATTGGCGTCGCGGCTCTGAAACGCTCCGCCGTCGACGCTGCCCGAGCCGGCGATCGAGACTCGCGCCTTCTCGGCTGCGCCGGCTGCGGAGATGCTGCCCGACCCGGCGATGCTGAAGCTGGCGTCGCCGACGCGGACATGGGGGAGAGAGAGGTCTCCCGAGCCGCTGATCGCGGCCTCGAACCGGCCGCCTTCGATGCGATCGATCTTCATGTCGCCCGATCCAGCGACCGCCGCCGCGGACAGCGACGGCGCCGTGACATAGACCGTGACCTTCTGACGGTGGCTGCCGAAGCCCCACGACCAGCTGCGATGCTTGGTGCCGACGATCAGTTCGCCATTGTCGACCCGGACCTCGAGCTGGTCGAGCGCCTCGCTCGGGCCGACCGCTCGAACCGAAGGCGCTCCGCCGACGGTGACGATCACATCGTGGGGTCCGGCAAGGGAGACGCTCTCGAAGCCACCGACCTGGTAGCTGCGCTGGCTGCCCTGGCCGGCGCCTTTCGCCTCGCCTTCGTGGGCGGAGCTCTGGTTGCAGCCGGCGATCAGCATCGTCGGCAGGATTATGGCGATTGCCGCGGCTGCGCGCATGGTCTCTCTCCCTGGTGTATTGCTGTTCTAATACACGGATTGCGATCGCGCCGCAACGTGAAAAGGCGGCCCGGGTGGACCGCCTTTTCGTTTGGAGCCAGATCGCCCGCCCTTCGCTTCGCTCAGGGAATAATCCGGGATCCGTCCCCCGGACGGATCCTGATCCGGATTATTTCTCCAGGACCTTGTCCTTGTTGTAGATCGCGGCGGCCTTGTTGAGGATCTCGAGGATCTTGTCGAGCGCTGCCGGCTCGTCGACCTGCTCCATTGCAGCCAACTCGCGCGCGAGCCGGCTCGATGCCGCCTCGAAGATCTGGCGTTCGGAATAGCTCTGCTCCGGCTGATCGTCGGCGCGGAACAGATCGCGAGTCACTTCGGCGATCGAGACGAGGTCGCCCGAATTGATCTTCGCTTCATATTCCTGGGCGCGGCGAGACCACATGGTCCGCTTCACCTTCGGCTTGCCCTTGAGGGTCGCCAGGGCCTCCTGCATCGTCTTGTCCGAGGAAAGCTTGCGCATGCCGACGCTCTCGGCCTTGTTGGTGGGCACGCGCAGGGTCATGCGTTCTTTTTCAAAGCGCAAGACATAGAGTTCGAGCGCCATACCGGCGATCTCGGATTTTTGCAGCTCGATCACACGACCGACGCCGTGCTTTGGATAAACAACATAATCGCCGACATCAAAAATCAGGACAGTGGCGGGGGCATTGGCAGCCATGTAATTGCGACCTTTCTAACGGAAACAGCACGATGAATCGCCGAGGCTGCTGCGCTGTGGGGCGCTGCAAGTCATCGGCGATGGGGCTGGTCCGATTGTGACACTCCGAGGGCTGGCGCATTGGGGATTTTGCGCCGCTTGCGATAGCTTTTAACAGATTCGCCACAAAAATGCCAGTGCCGGGTATAATGTTGCGTCGGTTGAGCTTGTTAGTTGAGCGGGGCCGCCGGCCTGATGGATTCGACTTCCTGAGCATTCGGGGTACGCAGGGCAGGATTCAGGCGCGCAACGCTGCATAGTCCAGCAATGACGGCGAGCCCACAAGCGACGAGCGCGGGGATTGATCCGCCACCAAGGCCGAGGGCTAGCAGCGCGGCAATCAGCGTCGCACCCATTGTCTGACCGCTGAGCCGGATCGTAGATATGAGCCCACCT
>JAQGLD010000266.1 GCA_028293055.1 Alphaproteobacteria bacterium | reverse complement strand
GTCCACGAGCTTGCCGATCATGCTCCGGGCGAGAACAGCATTGCGGTCGGCGACAGCGGCGCGATCCTTTTCTCGGACGCAGACAGCTCGAACACCCACAGCGCCGGCTTCACCGCGCAAAGCGGGGCCTATCTCGGCAGCTTCTCGCTCGATCCGGTCGACCAGGCCGCCCATAGCCTGGCCTGGCACTTCTCGGTGCCCGACGCCTCGCTCAACGCACTCGCCCAGGGCGAGACGCTCAGGCAATATTACGATGTCACGATCGACGACGGGCACGGCGGCACCGCGAGCCGGACGGTCGAGCTCGACCTGGTCGGCACCAACGACGCCGCCCACCTCTCCTCCGCCAATGTCATCCTCCCGCAGGGCAATGCGCCGGTGACCGCATCGGGCGTCCTGACGATCAGCGACGAGGACGGGCCCGCCGCTTTCACGCCGCAGGGATCGACCGCCGGCCAATACGGCCATTTCAGCGTGGATAGCGCCGGCCACTGGAGCTATTCGGCCAGCAGCGCCTATGTGAATCTGGGCGCCAATCAGTTCCTCGCCGACATCTTCACAGTGCTCGCGGCCGACGGAACGCCGACCAGCGTTGCGGTGACCATCACCGGCCACGATTTGCCGGGCGCCGCCCACCAGGATCTGTTCACGACCAGCGAGGCCGCAGCGATCGGCGCCGGGCTCAACCTGTTCTCCGACAATGGCGCCGGCGCAGACAGCGATCCCGACAGCCCGCTTCGGATCGCCTCGGTCAACGGCGCCGCGGGGAATGTCGGCCACCTCGTCCAGCTCGCTTCGGGCGCGGTGCTGACGGTCAATGCCGACGGCACCTTCCGCTACGATCCCAACCACGCCTTCGACTATCTGACGGCGGCGTCCGGAGCGGCCAACCGGTTCGGCGCCGACAGCTTCACCTACACGCTCGCCGGAGGATCGAGCGCGACGGTGTTCGTCAACATCATCGGCCTGAGCTCGCCGGGCGATGTCGTGGAGGGCAACAGCCTCGACAATGTCGTCACCGGTTTCGGCTCCGACGACAGCTTCCGGCTCGACCAGGGCGGCCACGACACCGCCTTCGGGCTCGGCGGCAATGACGGCTTCTTTTTCGGAGCCGCGCTCGACCATGGCGACCAGGTCGACGGCGGCACCGGCAACGACACCGTCGCGCTTCAAGGCAATACGAATGTCGTGCTCGGCGACATCTTCAATGTCGAGGTTCTCGCTCTGCTTTCGGGCAGCGACACGAGGTTCGGCGACACCGCCGGCCACCATTACAGCTACGATATCACCACCAATGACGGCAATGTCGCACCCGGCGGAACCCTGAGCGTGATCGGAACCGGGCTGCTCCCCGGCGAAAATATGCGCTTCGACGGCTCGGCGGAGACGGACGGCAATTTCCGGATCTTCGCCGGCCAGGGGGTCGACGATCTGAAGGGCGGCGGCGGAAGCGACGGATTCTTCTTCGGCGCCGACCACAATCTGACCGGCGCCGACCATGTCGATGGCGGGGCCGGCACCGACACGCTGGCGCTTCGCGGAAACTATGTCGGCGCCGATGCGGTGGTGTTCACCGACGCGAGCTTCGCCAATATCGAGGTGCTCGCCTTGCTCTCCGGCCACAGCAACGAGTTTTCGGGCCAGATCGTCGCTGCGGGCTTCGACTATGATGTCACCATGGCCGACGGCAATGTCGCCGCCGGCCACAGCCTGGATATCAATGCGGGCCGGCTGGGCGCAGACGAGAGCGTCCGCTTCGACGGCCATCTCGAGAGCGACGGTTCGTTCCGCATCTTCCTCGGCGCCGGCGACGATGTTGCGACCGGCGGGGCCCAGGGCGACCTGCTCTATGGCGGGATGGGCGCCGATCGCCTCACTGGCGGGGCGGGGGCGGACACCTACATCTACCGTTCGGCCGGGGAATCGACGGGCACCGGATACGACACGATCATCGGCTTCGACTATCGCGAGGACCGGATCGATGTTCCGGGCGGCGGCGGCCGGGCGTTCAGCCAGGCCGGCAGCGGCGCACTGTCGACCGCAAGCTTCGATGCCGACCTCGCCTCCGGCCTGAACGGAGTGCTCGGCGCAGGCCAGGCGGCCTTGTTCACCGCCAATGGCGGCACCCTTTCCGGCCATGTCTTCGCGGTGATCGATGCCAACGGTGTCGCCGGCTACCAGGCCGGCGAGGATCTCGTCATCGAGCTGGTCAATCCGGTGGTCGCGATCGACCCGCACGCGGTGGTGATCGTGTAAGCGACGATCCGCAGTCTTCCGCGACCGGATGCCGCAAAGCCGCAGGATCGAATATCGGATTGATGCGAACATCGCCTCGGCCTAGCCTTCGCCAATGCCTGCGATCTCGCTTCGGTCCGACTCGATTCTGCGCCCGCTGCCGGCGGCCGGACTGGTGCCGGTCGCGGCACTCGTCCTGCTCGCGGGGGCAGCGTATTGCCTGGGCTATGACGGACTGAGGGGAAGCGTCGGGCAGTGGCCGGGCAGCCTGCTGTGGTCGGCCTGCGCGGTGCTGCCCTGGCTCGCCCTGTTCGAGGGCGTGAAGCGGCGCGAAGCCGCGCTCGAAGCGCCGCTGCCGCCGACTCTCCTCGCCGCCCTGCTGGTCTGCACCGGCCTGGTCTCGGTCGGTCTGGAATATGCGACCGACTGGATCCGCTCCGCGCACGCCGCACCGATCGGCCTGCAATTGCTCCGCCGGCTGCCCGCCATCGCTGCGAGCCTTTTGCTCCTTCTCGTCGCTCGCCGCCGGGATTCGGAGTTTCGCAGGGAGAGCCGCAACGAAGCCGAAAGCCTCGTCCGCCATGCAGCTTCGGTCCGCTGGATCCGCGCCGCCGACAATTATCTCGAGCTCCATCTGGGCGGCCGGGTGCTGATCCGCCGGGCGACGATGCGCGAGGCCGCTTCGATCCTCGCGCCCCTGGGCTTCGTGCGAATCCACCGCTCCTACATCGTCAATCGCGCCGAGATCGGCGCAGTCCGCCGGGAGACGGTTCGAATGAAGGACGGGACCGCGCTGCCGCTCGGCCGCGCCTTCGCCGCGGGCCTCGCGCCGCCCGCTTGACGCTCCGTCGCCTTCGCTCGGGGCGAGAATTCCGGACCACGCGGGCCGTCGGCCGGGACGCGCGATGGCGGCGATCATCGCAAGTGGCTTGACCCCAAGCCTCTTCGCGCTACCAGTCGGCCTATGACCGGCGAGACGCCCGACAGCCTGATTCCCTATGACGAGATCGTCCAGGAAGCCCTGCGCGCCGTCGTCGGCCGCGTTTTGGGAGAGGTCGAGAGTACCGGCCACCTCCCCGGCGAGCATCATTTCTACATCACCTTCAAGACCGCCGCCGCCGGTGTCGAGATCCCTCGGCACCTGTCCGAACGCTTCCCGGACGAGATGACGATCGTCATCCAGAACCGCTTCTGGGACCTCAAGGTCGGCGAGGATGGGTTCGAGGTCGGCCTCAGCTTCAACCAGGCGCCGGCCAAGCTGATCATCCCCTTCTCGGCGATCACCGGCTTCGTCGACCCGGCGGTCAATTTCGCCCTCCAGTTCCAGGCGCAGACCGACGAGGCCGGCCCCCAGGATCACGAGCAGGCCGAGAACGACCATCCGATCGCGGTCGCCGAGGACGGCTCCAACGTCGTGTCGGTGGATTTCAGCCGGAAGAAATGACCCGAAGGGTCATCCCGGCGCAGGCCGGGATCTCCAAGAGATGAGGTAACCTAGATCCTCCCCTACATTTGTAGGGGAGGGGGACCAGCCGCATGCTGGTGGAGGGGCATGCGCGGAGCGCATCTCCTGGACGGTTTCGGAGAAAGCGCTGCGCGCGCCCCTCCACCACGCGCTTTCAGCGCGCGGTCCCCCTCCCCTCGAAATCGAGGGGAGGAATTTCAAGCCCCCGTTCCCCCGCGCTCGAATCCGCATTAAGGCCCCAGCAAAAGCAGGGAGTCAGGCGCGATGGTCAGTAATGTGCGGGTCGAAAGCGACAGCTTCGGTCCGATCGATGTCCCGGAAGATTGCTATTGGGGCGCGCAGACCCAGCGTTCGATCGAGAATTTTCCGTTCGGCCCTCGCGAGCAGATGCCGCTCGAGATCGTCCACGCGCTCGGCTTCGTCAAGCAGGCGGCGGCGCGGGTCAATGCCCGGATCGGCGGACTCGACGCCGGAATCGCCGAGGCGGTCCAGCAGGCGGCGGGCGAGGTCGCGTCCGGCAACCTCGACGACCAGTTCCCGCTCGTCATCTGGCAGACCGGCTCCGGCACCCAGTCCAACATGAACGCCAACGAGGTGATCGCCGGCCGCGCCAACGAGATCATGGCCGGCACTCGCGGCGGCAAGAGTCCGGTCCATCCCAACGACCATGTCAACAAGGGCCAGTCGTCCAACGACAGCTTTCCGACCGCGATGCATGTCGCCGCCGCGCGGGCGGTGCACAAACGATTGCTGCCGGCGCTCAAGAAGATCCACGCCAGGCTCGACGCCCAAGCGAAGTCCTGGGACCGTATCGTCAAGATCGGCCGCACCCATTTGCAGGACGCGACGCCGCTGACGCTCGGCCAGGAATTTTCCGGCTATGCCGCGCAGATGCGCGACGGCATCGCCAGGGTCGAAGGCGTGCTGCCGCGCCTCCACAAGCTCGCGCAGGGCGGCACCGCGGTCGGGACCGGCCTCAACGCGCCGGCCGGCTTCGACAAGGCGTTCGCCGCCGAGGTCGCCAAGCTCACCCAGCTTCCGTTCGAGACCGCG
>JAQGLD010000261.1 GCA_028293055.1 Alphaproteobacteria bacterium | reverse complement strand
CGGGCGGAATCCCTGCGCTGAAGGCACTGATCGGGCCGTTCGGCCAGGTGCGCTTCTGCCCGACCGGAGGGGTCACGCTGGCGAACGCCCCTTCCTGGCTTGCGTTGCAGCAGGTGCTCTGCGTCGGTGGAAGCTGGCTCAACGCCAAGGCGGGTTTCTCGCATTCCGAGCTGGTCGAGACCGCGCGGGCCGCAGCGGCGCTGCGAGTCTAAATCCTCCCGTGCATTTGCAGGGGAGGGGCCCACGCGCAGCGTGGCGGAGGGGCATGCGCGAGCATATTCTTCCTTGTTCTGGGGTCTGGCTGCCTGCGGCACGCCCCTCCGCCACCAGCTTACGCAATGCTCCAGCTGGTGGTCCCCCTCCCTCGAAATCGAGAGGCGGAATTACGCTAGCTTGAGCCCGCCTTCATCCCGCTTTAGGGCCGCTTTCATGCCCATCTCGAACGCGAATCTCACGGCCGAACGGCCCAATTTCGTCACCCATCTCGAATGCTCGATGACCGGCGAGCGCCACGAGGCCGGGGAGCTTCAAAATCTCTCCCGTTCCGGCTGGCCGCTGCTGGTGCGCTACGATCTCGCCCGGGTGAAGGGCGCGCTGACCAACGAGGCCTTGCAGTCGCGGCCCAAGGATCTCTGGCGGTGGCGCGAGCTTCTGCCGGTACGCAGCGCCGCCAATATCGTCAGCCTCGGCGAGAACGAGACTCCGCTCGTTCCGCTCGACCGGGTCGGCGCCCGGCTTGGGCTGAAGTCCCTCCTGGTCAAGGACGAAGGCCGGCTCCCGACGGGTTCGTTCAAGGCCCGCGGACTGGTCATGGCGGTGAGCATGGCCAAAGAGCTTGGGGTCGGACGGATCGCGATGCCGACCAACGGCAATGCCGGCGCTGCACTCGCCGCTTACGGCGCGCGTGCCGGCATGGAGATCATCGTCCTGTGTCCCGACGATACGCCCGAAATCAATGTCCGCGAGATCGCGGCACTCGGCGCCCGGGTCTATCGGGTCAACGGCCTGATCGACGATTGCGGCAAGATCGTGGGCGAGGGCGCCCGCCAGGGCCTGTGGTTCGATTTCTCGACGCTCAAGGAGCCTTATCGGATCGAGGGCAAGAAGGTGATGGGACTCGAGCTCGCCGAGCAGCTCGGCTGGGATGTTCCCGACGTCATTTTCTATCCGACCGGCGGCGGCACCGGCCTGATCGGCATGTGGAAGGCGTTCGATGAGCTCGAGACGCTGGGCCTGATCGGCTCGAAGCGTCCGCGCATGGTCGCCGTCCAGGCCGAAGGCTGCGCTCCGATCGTCAAGGCCTTCGAGGCGGGCGACGAGCATGCCCCGCGCTGGGAGGACGCCCATACCGTCGCCGCCGGAATCCGAGTGCCCAAGGCGATCGGCGATTTCCTGATCCTGCGCGCGGTCCGCGAGAGCAAGGGATTCGCAATCGCGGTGTCCGACGAGGCGATCGTCCGGGCGGTCGACGAGGCAGCGAGCCGCGACGGCCTCCTGCTCTGCCCCGAGGGTGGTGCCACGCTGGCCGCGGCGGAGCAGGCGCTGGAGCGCGGGCTGATCGGGCGCGACGAACGAGTCCTGCTGTTCAATTGCGCCACCGGCCTCAAGTATCCGATGGCCGACCGCTCGAAGACGCTTGATCGAAACGGACCCTTGATCTTGGCTGAGCTCTGACAGGAGAGCGGCGATGAGCATCTATGTTGGAGTGGGCGGCTGGGACTTCGATCCGTGGCGCGGCACCTTCTACCCGCAGGGGCTCGCCAAGACCAAGCAGCTCGATTTCGCGGGCCGCGCCCTCACCGCGATCGAGATCAACGCGACCTATTACAAGCTCCAGAAGCCGGAGCTGTTCGAGCGCTGGGGCAGGACCGTGCCCGAGGGCTTCAAGTTCGCGATCAAGGCGTCGCGCTTCTGCACCAACCGCAAGGTGCTCGGCGAGGCAGGAGAAGCGATGGAACGCTTCTGCGGCCAGGGCTTTACCGAGCTGGGCGACAAGCTCGGGCCGATCCTCTGGCAGTTCATGGGGACCAAGCAGTTCGACCCCGACGATTTCAGGGCCTTCCTCGCCCTGCTGCCCAGGAACCAGGCCGGCATTCCCCTCCACCATGTGGTCGAACCGCGCCACGAAAGCTTCCGCTCTCCCGCCTTCGTCGAAATGTGCCGCGCCGCCGGAGTGACGATCGTCTTCGCGGAATCGGACGACTATCCATGCATCGCCGATCTCAGCGGCGACATCACTTACGCCCGCCTCCAGAAGGCGCGGGAGGCGGAGCCTCTGGGCTATACCGATGCCGAGCTCGACCATTGGGCCGAGATCGCCAGGACATGGCAACGCGGCGAAAGCCCGCCGGGGCTTTGCTATGCCACCGAGCCGATAACGACCGGGCCGCGCGAAACCTTCGTCTTCTTCATCTCGGGCGACAAGGTCCGCAATCCGGCTGCGGCCCAGGCGCTGATCGCGCGACTATGAACCCGCTCTTCGCGAACATGCCGACCAGCATCTTCACGCGCATGTCGGGGCTTGCGACGGAGCTTGGCGCGATCAACCTCGGCCAGGGTTTTCCGGATTTCGGCTGGCCGGAGGATGTCGTCGCCAGGGCGGCCGAGGCCCTGCTTGCCGAATCCAACCAATATGCGCCGATGCGCGGTCTGCCTGTGCTGCGCGAGGCGGTCGCCGATCACTATCGCCGCCACCAGGGGCTGGAGATCGGGTCCGAACATGTCACCGTCACCTCGGGCGCGACCGAAGCGATCGCGGCGGCGATCTCCGCCCTCGTAAGCCCCGGCGACGAGGTCCTGCTCTTCCAGCCGCTTTACGATGCCTATGTGCCGCTGGTGCTGCGCGCCGGAGGGGTGCCGCGATTCATCCGGCTGACCCCGCCCGACTGGCGGATCACCGCGGAAGCGCTCGCCGCCGCCTTCACCCCCCGCATTCGGCTGGTGATCCTCAACACGCCGCACAATCCGACGTCGCGCATGTTCGCCGACGACGAGCTTCGACTGCTGGCCGAATATTGTATCCGCAATGACGCGATTGCCCTTACCGACGAGGTCTGGGAGCATGTCGTGTTCGATGGCCGCCGCCATGTCCCGCTGGCGGCGCTGCCCGGCATGGCCGAGCGTACGGTCAAAATTGGCTCGGCCGGCAAGATCTTTTCGCTGACCGGCTGGAAGATCGGCTGGATCGTCGCGCCGCCGTCCCTCGGCGAACCCATCGCCAAGGCGCACCAGTTCCTGACCTTCGCTACCGCCCCCAATCTGCAGACTGCCGCCGCCTTCGGGCTCGGCAA
Source organism: Alphaproteobacteria bacterium (assembly GCA_028293055.1). Taxonomy (GTDB): domain Bacteria; phylum Pseudomonadota; class Alphaproteobacteria; order Sphingomonadales; family Sphingomonadaceae; genus Allosphingosinicella. Next base: position 1,479 of record JAQGLD010000261.1, on the reverse strand, counting down.
GGAAGACGGCTACTTCACCGCCATGCGCGCGGCGCTGGCCGAGGCGCGCGACTTTCTCGCAGCGGGCCTGAGCGACGCCGGCTTTGCCTGCCTCGACGCCGAAGGCACCTACTTCATGTGCATCGATCTCGAAGCCTCGGGGGTGGCGGCCGATGATGCGACCTTTTGCGATCGGGCGGTTCGGGAGGCTGGAGTGGCGGCATTACCGCTTTCCGAATTCTACGCCGAGGCGCCGGTGAACCATGTCGTTCGACTCTGCTTCGCCAAGAAGCGCGAGACCCTGGAGACCGGGATCGAACGGCTGAGGGCTGCCAAGCGCCTCTTCGCGCGCTAGACGGCCAGCCATGACATTCGATTCCGCACAGGAAGCGTCGCTATTGCTGGCCCGTCTCGGCGTTGAAACCGCGCAGGGAGACCTCGTCTCGTGCTCTCCGATCGACGGCCGGGGGATCGGCGCGGTCGAGTCGGCCTCGGGCGCCGGGGTCGGGGAGGCAGTCGAGCGGGCCCAGCAGGCCTTCCTTGCCTGGCGCTCGGTTCCGGCACCGCGGCGGGGCGAGCTCGTCCGTTTGTTCGGCGAAGTGCTTCGCGAGGAGAAGGAGACGCTCGGCCGGCTGGTCAGCCTCGAGGCCGGCAAGATCCGCCAGGAGGGGCTCGGCGAGGTCCAGGAGATGATCGACATTTGCGACTTCGCCGTCGGCCTGTCGCGAATGCTTTACGGCCTTACCATCGCCACCGAGCGACCGGGACACCGGATGATGGAGACCTGGCATCCGCTCGGCGTGGTCGGAGTGGTTTCGGCGTTCAACTTTCCGGTTGCGGTCTGGGCCTGGAATGCGTGCCTCGCCTTCGTCTGCGGAAACCCGGTGGTCTGGAAGCCGAGCGAGAAGACCCCGCTCGTCGCGGCTGCCGTCCAGGCCCTGTTCGAGCGCGCGCTCGATCGGTTCGGGGACGCTCCGCAGCATCTCTCGCAGCTCGTACAAGGCGGCCGCGAAACTGGAGAGGCCCTGGTCGACCACCCGCTCACCGCCTTGCTCTCGGCGACCGGATCGACCCGGATGGGCCGCGAGGTCGCGCCGCGGGTCGCTGCCCGGTTCGGCCGGTCGCTGCTCGAGCTCGGCGGCAACAATGCGATGGTGGTGGCGCCGAGCGCCGATCTCGACCTTGCCGAACGCGCGATCGCCTTCGCTGCGGTCGGGACCGCCGGCCAGCGTTGCACCTCGCTTCGCCGCCTGCTCGTCCACGAGACGATCTTCGATGTCCTGGTGCCGCGGCTCCGCCAGATCTGGAGCCAGGTGGCGGTCGGCAATCCACTCGACGACGGGATATTGGTCGGGCCGCTGATCGATGGCGCCGCTTTCGAGGCGATGCAGCACGCGCTCGATGTGGCGCGCTCCGAGGGCGGAACGGTCAGCGGCGGCGAGCGCCTGCTCGCCGATCGCTGGCCTGAGGCTTACTTCGTCCGCCCGGCGATCGTCGAAA
>JAQGLD010000231.1 GCA_028293055.1 Alphaproteobacteria bacterium | reverse complement strand
TCTCCGTGGTGCGGACGTTGGTGACCGAACGGACGGTGTTGGCCGCCAGCTTCTTGGTCCGGATGCCCCCGGCGAGCGCGCCGAAACGTCCGCCGACCAGCCCGCCGATCCCGGCACCCACCGCGCTGCCGCCGGAATCGCTGGTGGCGCTCTGGATCTCGGCAACCCGGACCTAGTCCGCGGCCTTGATCTGCCCTTGCCCCACGTTCGAGCGGCGCTGGAGGCCGAGATCGGAGCCGATGTCGCGTTCGCGCTGGGCCGCCTGCAAGCCGCTGCCGCGGTCGACCAGGTTGAAGCAGCCGGAGCGCTGGACGAGAACCTTCAGCAGCTTCTGCGGCGGCGCCAGGCTATATTGGGTCCAGCCGCTGGCATCGTCGCCGTCGACGACCGAAATCGTCCCGAGCTTGCGCCCGCAATGCGGCACGTCGTTCATCGTCGCCTGCTGCGTCTTCTGAGTGCCCGACGGCCGCGCAAGGCCTTGCCCGAGCGCAGGCGCGCCGACGATCAGCGACGCCAGGCAGAAAGTGGTGGAAATTCGTCGCATGACATCCCCCCGGATGGTGACGCCTGCTCTTCGAGGGCGATCACGGTTTGACAAGGCGACTCGGTCGAGCTCGGCCGAACGTTACGTACATGGCCCGCCGGGCGCTGTCACCAATCCAGCCGTGCCGACGATCCCGTCGGCTCACCGGGCCGCCCGCCGGTAGCGGCCGGGGCTCATTCCGGTGGCGCGCTTGAACGCCTTGGTGAAATTGGCCTGGCTGGAGAAGCTGCAGGTCAGGGCGATGTCGACGAGGGTCGAGTCCGAATAAGCGAGCAATTGCCTGGCGCGATCGAGACGCCGCTCGCTCAGATAGGCGTGGGGCGGGCGGCCGGTGGCCAGATGGAAGGCCCTGACGAAGTGGAAGAGGCTGAAACACGCCACCTCGGCCAGCTCCCCGATGCCGATCTCCGAGTCGAGATTGGCCTCGATATAGTCGAGGACGCGATCGAGGCGGGGACGGTCGAGTGTGCCCCTCGCCAAGGCAAGGGGCTTCCGCGACGGGGCGGTCTCGGAATGGTCCTGCGCCAGGGTTTCGATCAGCTCCAGCGCCAGGATATCCATCCTCAGTCCACCCGATGAGGTCTCCTGCCTGAGCTCCCCGACGATCCGGCTGGTCAATGCGAGCAGGTCGGCATGGCCGGAGCCGGATTCGTATCGCAGGTCCTGGGCGCGAAAATTGGGATGCCGCTCGCTCATCGGCCCGAGGAAGCTGTGCGGCGGAAGATAGATGTGGAGAACCTCGGGCATTTCCGCCGAGAGGCGGGTTGCCTCCTCGCAGATGCCGGCGGGGCACAGCCAGATCGTCCCGGGATCCGCGACGACCTGCTGGCGCACGCCGCCCGAGGCGCGGACCGAATAGGCCGAACCGGTGTCGCTTATGGTCTGCGTGATCTCGGCATTGTGCGGAGTGAAGGCGCCAATTTCTCCGACCGGGTGGCTTCGAAGCTCCGCCGAGAGCAAGGGCCAGGCCCGGTTCGCCGAGGTCGCGATCAGCCGCGCGTCGGCAAACTTCTCGAGGCCATGGCCTTCCATGATGGCGTTCCTCCCGCCCTGGTCCGTCGGTGATGGGCCAGTTGCCGAGTCCCGGCAAGTGAACCATCGATGTCGCCCAGGATACGACAGGCCATCCAGCAAGCCAGGAAAAGACGAGCGCGCCTCGATCGGCGATGATGCGGTCTTCGATCACCTGCGGAACCCACGCCATGCTCGTCGAAAAGACTTTGCGATCAGTGCTCGCCTGCGCCCTACCCATTTTCGGCGGCAGCCTTTGCGCCCTGGCCTTGGTCGCTTCGACGCCGGTGGCTGCCGAAACGGTGACGCCCGAAGCCGTCCACAAGGAGCAAGCCATGTCGGATAGTGCCCACGCCGCGCCGGCAATCGCCGCGGCACCGGCCCCGCAGCAGATGGTCGACGCGCTCTACAGCGCCTTCGGCGACCATCATTCGCGCGCGGTGCACGCCAAGGGAATCATGGCGGTCGGCTCGTTCGCGCCCTCGCCCGACGCGGCGGCCATTTCCAGGGCGTCGATCTTCTCGCACGGCAGCCTGCCGATCGTCGTGCGCTTCTCCGATTTCACCGGGATACCCGAAATTCCCGACACGATCGGCGACGCCAATCCGCGCGGCTTCGCGCTCAAGTTCACCCTTCCCGACGGATCGACGGCGGATTGCGTCGCCCACAGCTTCAACGGTTTTCCGACGGCGACTTCGGCCGAGTTTCGCGAGCTTCTCCTCGCCATCGGGGCCAGCGGCGCCGGCGCCGCCAAGCCGACCGCGCTGGACGGATTCCTGGCCGGGCATCCGGTCGCGAAGACCTTCCTGACCACGCAAAAGCCGGCCCCCGAAAGCTATGCGACGCTCAGCTATTTCGGGGTCAACGCGTTCGAATATGAGGATCGAGCCGGGCACCGGCGATTGGTCCGCTACCGCTTCGTGCCGGCGGGAGGCGAAGCTGCGCTCAGCCGCGAGGTCCTGGCAGGCAAGGGACCGAACTATCTCCAGACCGAATTGCCGGAGCGGCTGTCGAAAGCGCCTTTCGAGTTCATCTGGTACGCCCAGATCGCCGAAGCATCGGATGCCGTCGACAATCCGTCGATCGCCTGGCCCGAGAGCCGGAAGCTGGTCAAGCTCGGAGTGATCCGGATCGATCGCATGGCGCCCGACCCGGAAGCTGCGGACAAGGCGACGATGTTCAGCCCGTTGAACGTGCCGCCGGGAATCGCGCCCGCCGATCCGATGCTCGCGATCCGCCAGGCCGCCTATCCGCTTTCGTTCAGGCATCGCCAGTAAGCCGCGGCTTCTCCGTGCGGCGCCACAGCAAGGGAGCGAGACGATGCGCCTGCCTTATGACATGCTCGCCCGGGACGGGATCGAGGCCCTGAACGGAGTCCATGCCTATGTGCGGGAATGCGGGCTCGAGAAGCCGCTGGTCGATCTCACCTGTTTGCGGGCCTCGCAGATCAACGGCTGCGCCTATTGCATCGACGCGCATATGCACGCGGCGATGGCCGGAGGCGCAAGCCTCGACAAGCTGATACTGCTCCCGGTCTGGCGAGAGGCGGAAGTCTGTTTCACCGACCGCGAGCGGGCCGCGCTGGAATGGGCCGAATTGGTGACCTGGGTTGCCGGCAACCAGGTCCCCGACGAGGCCTTCCTCGCCGCGCAGGAGCAGTTTTCCGACCAGGAGATGGCCGACCTGACCCTCGCTATCGCATGGATCAACGCCCATAACCGGCTTGCGATCAGCTTTCGGCGAACGCCCGCGTCCCTGGCTGGAATCGACGAACGGAGGCTGATTCAATGACCCTGGCGACCGAAGACAGATTCGAATCCGAGGACGGTCTCGCGATCGTCTATCGCGCCTGGCGGCCGCAATCCGCGGCTCGGGCGATCCTCGTCATCGTTCCGGGATTCAACGCCCATAGCGGTTATTATGGATGGGCGGCGGATCGGCTCGTCGGCGACGGCCTCTCGGTCTACGCGATCGACCTGAGAGGACGCGGCCGGTCGGAAGGGGAAAGATATTATGTCGAGAGCTTCTCGGACTATGTCGGCGATGTCGCGCGCCTGATCGCGCTGGCGAAGAGTCGGGATCCGGGGCTGCCGCTGTTCCTGCTCGGCCATTCGGCCGGCGGCGTGGTCGCTTCACTCTATGCGCTCGACCGTCAGAGCGAACTTCAGGGGCTGATCTGCGAGAGCTTCGCGTTCGAACTGCCTGCCCCCGACTTCGCGCTCGCGGTCATCAAGGGGCTCAGCCACATAACGCCGCACGTCCACATTCTGACGTTGAAGAATGAGGATTTCACCCGCGACCCGATCCTCCTGAAGGCGATGAACGAGGATCCGCTGATCGCCGGCGAGAGCCAGCCGATGCGCACCCTCGCAGCGCTCGTCCAGGCGGACGAGAAATTGAAGGCCGGCTTTGCCGGGCTTCTGCTGCCGCTGCTGATCCTGCACGGAAGCGAGGACCGGGCTGCGAAGCCAGGGGGCAGCCGGCATTTCTTCGAGTCCGCCGGCGCCACCGACAAGACGATCAAGCTCTACGAGGGAAGCTTCCACGACCCGCTGAACGACCTCGATCGCGAGACCGTGATCCTCGATATTGCACGGTGGATCGAGCTTCACCTCCAGGGTCCGGCCTAGGCTTCATGGAGCCGACGAGACGCGATTTGGAGTGAAGCCATCCCCATCGAAATGCTAAGAGTCGCCGCATGATCGATCGACGCAGGCTGCTGTTCGGCGCTGGCGCCAGCCTGGCTTTGGCCGGTTGCGGGTCGGGCGATGCCGCCGTGGCGCCCGCGTCGTCGCTCCGGGCCAGCGCTCGCGCCGCAAGACTGGTCGGCTTTGCGCGTCGGCAGGTCGGCCTCACCACCCGTTACGATGGCGGTTATTCCCGGATCGCATTTCCGGGCGGAGACGTGCCGCGCGGCCGCGGCGTCTGCACCGACGTCGTGATCCGCGCGTATCGCGACGCCTTCGGCCTCGATCTCCAGGCGCTGGTCAATGCTGACATGCGGGCCGCTTTCGCGGCCTATCCGAGGACATGGGGCCTGGCCCACCCGGATGCCAATATCGACCATCGGCGGGTGCCGAATCTCGCCACCTGGCTGCGGCGGCACCATGGCGCGCTCGCAGTCCCTTCCGACCCGCGCGCGTGGCAGCCGGGCGATATCTTCACCTCGCTCGTCGCCGGCACCGGCACCCATATCGGCCTGGTCTCGGACCGTGCCGGCCGGCGCGGCCCGATGATCATCCACAATATCGGCGCGGGCGCGCGCGAGGAGGATGCTCTGCTCGACTGGCCGATCACCGGCCGGTTTCGCTTGGCGGTCGGCTGACGGGTATCGAGCGCCGCCGGCGCCGGAGCCGCCTGCCAAGATTCACGCCCTCTCCGCTGCTCGCAGGCTCAGGGCTCCAGCGATCCCAGCAGCGCGTCCTGGAACCTCGCGGGATCCTCGACCTGCGGCGCATGGCCAAGCCCACCGAGCCGGACGATCCGCGCGCCCTTGATCCGCTTCACCGCCTCTTCCGCCGCCTGCGGGACCGTGCGCACCTGGCCGCGCCGTTCGGGCGGGGCGGTGTTGGCCCGGAAGGCGGTGGCGTCCAGCTCGCCGATGATCAAGGTCACCGGGACCGACAGTCGCTGCAGCTCGGCCGCTACCGGTTGGGTCTCGATCATGTCGGACAGCCGCGCCTGGGCGTCGCGGACGACATCGCCTCCGGCCCCGGCATATTGGCCCGCCAGCATCTCGACCCAGCGATCATAATCCGGTCGCCAGATCCCGTGATAATAGTTGCGAAGCTGATAGGCCTTGATCGAGGCTGCGTCGGTCTTCGCCTCCTCGGCCCGCAAGGCTCCGAGGTCCGCATAGGGGACACCCTCGGCGAGAGTGTCGTTCAGTCCCAGCGGATCGACCAGGACCAGGCTGCTGACGCGATCGGGGTGGAGGAGAGCGAGGCGTATGGCGAGGATCCCGCCGGTCGAGTGGCCGACGAGGACGATCCTTCCGGCGCCGGCGCGATCGAGAAGGCCGAGTGTCAGCTCTGCAAGGGCATGGAAGCTGTACTGATAGCCGGGAGGCTTGGTCGATTTGCAGAAACCCACCTGATCCGGCGCGATGACCCGATAGCCATGGGCAGCCAGAGCGGTAGCGGTGTCGCCCCAGGTCGCGGCGCAGAAATTCTTGCCGTGGAGAAGGACGACAGTCGCGTTCCGGTTCGGCCCCGAAGGCTGCACATCCAGATAGGCCATGCGCACGGCATGCCCCTGGGAGGTGGATTCGAACCATTTGACCGGCAGCGGATAGGCGAAGCGCTCGAGATTGGCGCCAAGATCGGTCGTCTCGGCGGACGCGGGAACGGAAACGGCAAGCGCTGCGCAGGCGGCCGACCGCAGCCAGAATTTGATAGCCATAGCGCCGGAACCAGCGACGCCCGCAATGGCTCCGTGCGACTCGAGCGGGCTCTGTAGTGGGCGTTCTTGGAGGCATGACGAAGATGCCTGGCGTCCGATTCGGCTTCCTCTGCAATTCTGCCGGACCGACCGACCGCTAACCCGGTGGTTTGCGCCCATCAGTCGCGCCGCTGGATGTTCCATGTTTTCTCCCCTCCACGAAATCGTGGAGGGGAGCCATGTCGGTAACGTGTCGGAAGTGGACTATTCCGGGACGTCTCGGTTTTGGCGACGAGCCTGCGGTCCCACAGACCGGGAAGCCGCACCGGCGCGCTCTATCCACGCGCCCAGCCTCGGTACCGCCCGCCTGGCAGCCTCAGCCGGCGTTGCCAGCCCCTGCATAGACCGCCCGAGCGTCTTCCTTGAAACGGGCGCCGCTGTCGCTGCGGCTGTAGAACATGTGACCGCCGGGATAGACGCGCAGCTTGACCCGCTCGGCGGCGCCGAAGGCGGGCAGCTGGTCGACGATCAGCTGGGAGCCGAAGAAGGGGCAGGACAGGTCGTCCCAGCCATGGGCGATCATCACCGCCATGCGCGGGTCGATCGCGATCGCCTTGCGCAGGTCCTGTACCGGAGTGTCCTCGGGCCGGCCGCGCTCCCAGGCGGCGTTCACCGCGAAGGACAAGGCGTTGTAGCGCGCTTCGGTCTTCCAGCCGACCTCGCGGGTGACGAAATCGACCATCGCGCTCGTCGTCGGAGCGATCAGCGCGTCGAGGATCGGGTCGTTGGAGCGGCGCTGGGCAGACCAGGGGAAGGGATCGAAGGCGGTCACGTTGGAATCGTAGACGCTGCCGATCGTCGAATCGGCGCGGTGGACCTCCCGCAAATAAGTGCCCGTGTCGACGCGGCCGCCGAGCCGCTGGACGACGACTGGATCGAGCCCGGTGAGGTCGCTCACCCGGCGCACCAGCCTGGCGACCGCGGCCTGGTCGGCGCGGCCGCGCAGCAGGTCGGTCGCGAATTCGCCGCGCGTGTAGGACTGGACCTCGGCCATCGCCTCGGGCGTGAGGCGATGCTCCCGCTCGAGATGGGCAGCGGCCATTGAGGGCAGGTCGACCATCCAGGGCAGAGGCGAAAGCGCGGTCGCATCGTCTCCCGAGGCGGGGTCGAGATAGGGCGAGACCATGATCAGCCCGCTGATGCCGACGCCGATCTGCGACTGCAGCTCGTAGGCGATGCGCGGCACCCGGTAGCCGCCATAGCTTTCGCCGACGAGATATTTGGGCGAGCGCAGCCGGCCCGCCTTGACCAACCAGTCATAGACGATCTTCGACAGATATTTGATGTCGGGATCGTTGGCGTAGAAGGACTTCTTCGTCGTCGCCTCGTCGACCAGGCTGCGGCTGAAGCCGGTGCCGATCGGGTCGATGAAGACCAGGTCGGTGAAGTCGAGCCAGCTATTCTGGTTGTCGCCGGCGATCGGCTGGTCCGAAGGCGCGTCGCCCTGGGCGCCGAACTGGACATGCTTCGGTCCGATCGCCCCGAGGTTGAGATAGACCGAGGAGGCGCCCGGGCCGCCATTGAAGGCGAAGGTCACCGGCCGGCGATAATCGGCGCCTGGGACCGTGTAGGCGGTGTAGACGACCTGGCCGATCTCCTTGCCCTTCTCGTCGCGCACCGAGATCGTGCCGACGGTCGCGTCATAGGCGATGAGGCGCCCGCCGATGCGCGCGGACTGGCGAACGCTCTTGTCCGCCGGGAGCGGGGGGAATTGGATGCTGTCGTCCACCTTCTTCTCGGTGGTGGACGTGACCTGCTTGTCCTGCGCGGCTGCGGGAGAAGCCAGGAAAGCGGCGAGCGAAAGAGCGGCGATCAGCGTGTGGGCGCGCAAGGCGAGTTCCTCGGTTGGTGCGATGCGGCCTGCCTAAGCCCGGCTTTCGGCGCGGGCAAGCCGACGGTTGATGCAAG
>JAQGLD010000230.1 GCA_028293055.1 Alphaproteobacteria bacterium | reverse complement strand
TTGAGCGCGACCTTGTCCGCGCCGGAAAGCCCGAAGGCACGCGCGATCTCGCGCTTGCCGGCCGGCGCTTCGCTCGAAGCGATGAATTCGAGGATTTGCTCCCGGCTGGGAAGTCCTGTTCGCTGTCGTTTCGCCATCGCTCGATCAGTTCTTCGCCGCGGGCGGCGGCGGCGCATAGGGTCTGAACGCCCCACCGGGCACCGCGGACGCGACCGGGCTCTCGAAGCCGTCGGCGGAGACCGATGAAACCCCGAACACGAAATCGTCGACACGGACGCCCTTCAGCACCTGTCCGCTCGCCGGCGCCGGCACCCGCAGGCTCGAGGTCCAGTTGGCGGCGTCGGTCGGACGCCAGCGCACGACATAAGAGGCGGCGCCCTTCACCGGCTGCCAGGCGAGCGAAGTGTCGCTCGAGACCGCGCCTTCGACCTTTGGCTCGGGCGGCTGCGGCGCGCTGGCCAAGGCTGCGAGCGCGGCGACGTTGAGCTGCACGACCTTACGCAAATAGGGGAAGTCCATCCGCTCGATCGTGTCGCCATAGGCGATTCCGTTCTCGGTCCGGAGGTCCTGGTGCTGCCAGTTGTAATTTTCGATCGCGACGGTGATCCGAACAGCCGGGAAGCCGGCGGCGAGCAATTCGCTATGGTCGCCGCCGCGGCCGAAACGGTCGTTGCGCCAGATCTGGCGGACATCGAGGCCGAGGCCGAGACCGTCGGCCAGCCCGTCGATCCAGCGCGAGATGTTGCGCGACGGCGCGTCATTCTCGCCGCCTAGGCTGCGCTGCGGAGCGCGTAGCGCGTCGCCGCCCTGCCAGCGCGGGCCCTCCGAAAAGACCCGGACATGGGCGTCGTCGCAAACTCCGTCGGAGCCGCAGCTATTGCCGATGATGTCGTTGTTGAGGCCGGCTATTACCTGCCAGCCCTGGGCGGTCGCGTAATCGGCGAGGATCTTGCCGCCGAGCAGGCCCTGCTCCTCGCCGTCGAGCACCGCATAGACGATCGTGTAGGGGAATTTATGCTGCGACAGAACGCGCGCGGCTTCGATCTCCGCCGCGGTGCCCGAGCCGTCGTCATTCGCGCCAGGCGCATCCGCGGTCGCATTCATCACATCGGTGACCCGGCTGTCGATATGGCCCGAGATGATCACCACCCGGTTCGGATCGACATTGCCCTTCTGGATCGCGAGCACATCCGAGACCCGGGTCGGGGCCGGGACGCGGCGACCGGTGACCGTATCGAACGGCCGAGCGATGGTCAGGCAAGCGCCGCAGGTGCGGGAATAACGGCCGAATTCGCCCGCGGCCCAGTCGAGCGCGGCTCCGATTCCCCTCTTTGGATCGGACTGCGAAGAGAGCGTATGGCGCGTGCCGAAACTCACCAGCGTCTCGACGATCGAGTGGATCCGTTCCTGGCTGACCTGGTCGGCCGCCTCGCGGGGAAGCTGGAGCGGGGCGGCGGCGCCGGCGGCTGACAGCAAGGTGAGCGGGAGGAAAAGGCGAGCGATCTTCATGGCTTCCCTCTGGGCGGAGGCGAGGCGGCACGCAAGGGGATCCTCCAGGCATCGAACCGCACTCGTGTCTGCCAACCGCACGCTGGGATCGACGAACTGCACTTCCCGAGCGTCCGGCTGTCTGGCACACCTTCTCCACCACCGGGGGATGAAAGATGCTCGAGCTCAACGACGTCAGCCATGTCTATGCCAACGGGACCCGCGCCCTCGACCATGTGACCCTGTCCATCCCCCGCGGCATGTACGGCCTGCTCGGCCCGAATGGCGCCGGCAAGTCGACCCTGATGCGGACCGTCGCGACCCTGCAGACTCCCACGGAAGGCTCGATCCGTTTCGGCGAGATCGATGTCGTCGCCGAACCCGAGAAGCTGCGGCGCACCCTCGGCTATCTGCCGCAGGATTTCGGAGTCTATCCGCGGGTTTCCGCCTACGACATGCTCGACCACATGGCGGTGCTGAAGGGCATCGCTTCGTCCGGCGACCGCAAGACCATTGTCGAGCGGCTGCTCCAGCAGGTCAATCTGTGGGACGTCCGAAAGAAGGCGCTCGCCGGATTCTCGGGTGGAATGCGCCAGCGTTTCGGGATCGCCCAGGCGCTGATCGGAAATCCGGAGCTGATCATCGTCGACGAGCCGACCGCCGGCCTGGATCCCGAGGAACGCAACCGCTTTCTGAACCTGCTCGGCGAGATCGGCGAGCATGTGGTGGTCATATTGTCGACCCATATCGTCGAGGACGTCTCGGACCTGTGCCCGCGCATGGCGGTGCTCGCCGACGGCCGCATCCGCCTGGAAGGCGCCCCGCACGAGCTGCTCGCCGCCACCCACGGGCGGATCTGGATGAAGGTGATCGAGCGGGACCAGCTCGAGGCCTATCGCGCCAAGTACGAGCTGATCTCGACACGCCTGTTCGCCGGTCAATCGGTCATCCATATCCTGGCCGATCATGACCCGGGCGATGGCTTCAAGGCGGTCGAAGGCAGCCTGGAGGATGTCTATTTCACGACGCTCGCCCAGTCCCGCAAAGCGGCCTGAGGAGGGCGCCATGTTCAGCAAGATCGTGCGCTTCGAGCTGCGCTACCAGCTCAAGAATCCCGTCTTCTGGGTCGCTCTGGTACTGTTCTTCCTGTTGACCTTCGGGTTGATGGCTTCCCAGAACATCACGACCGGAACCGGCAACAATATTCACAAGAACAGTCCGGCCGGGCTGGTCCAGGCCCAGCTGGTGTTGAGCCTGTTCTTCATGTTCGTCACGACCGCCTTCGTCGCCAATGTCGTGGTTCGAGACGACGACACCGGCTTCGGACCGATCATCCGCTCGACTCGGATCACAAAGATCCAATATCTGACGGGCCGTTTCACCGGCGCTGCGCTCGCTTCCGCCGTCGCCTTCCTGATCGTTCCGCTCGGCCTTTGGGTCGGATCGTGCATGCCGTGGATCGACCAGGAAACGCTCGGGCCGAACCGGCTCTCCGACTATCTTTACGGCTTCGTGGTTTTCGGCCTGCCCAATCTGCTGGTGACCGGGGCGATATTCTTTGCGGCCGCGACCATAACCCGGTCGATGATGTGGACCTATGTTGCGGTCATCGTCTTCTTCCTCGCCTGGTTCATCCTCACCGCGATCGCAGCCCAGAAACCCGAGTGGCGGGACTCGATGGCGATCATCGAGCCGTTCGGGACTCGCGCCTTTGGGAATGCGATACGTTATTGGACGGCCGCGGAGCGCAACACGATGCTTCCGCCGGTTCAAGGCGGGATCCTCATCAACCGTCTCATCTGGCTCGGGGTCGGCCTTGCCGCCCTCTGCCTTGCGGTCGTCCGCTACCGCTTCTCCGAAAGCGGCAAGGTCGGCCGGAAGAGCAAGGCGAAGGCGCGCACCGAGGGCGAAGACGCCAGGCCCGTCGTCCGCGGGGGCCGAATGCCCGGGCCAGCCGAGCCAGGGGTTGCGGCGTGGGCGCAGCTGCGCGCGCGGACGGTCTTCGAGGCGAAGAACGTTTTCAAGAGCCCGGCGTTCACGGTCCTGATGGCGCTCGGGCTGATCAACGCCGGCGCCAATCTCTGGTTCGCAAGCCTGATCTACGGCACGCCCACCCTTCCGATCACCGCCATGCAGCTCCCGGGGCTCACCGGCGGCTTCGTCCTGTTCCCGATCATCATCGCGATCTATTATTCCGGGGAGCTGGTCTGGGGCGAGCGCGACCGGCGCATGCACGAGATCATCGACGCAACCCCGGTGCCGAACTGGGCCTATATCATCCCGAAGACGATCGCAGTGGCGCTGGTGCTGGTGGCGGCCCTGCTGATCAGCGTGGTCGGAGCGATCCTGGTCCAGCTCGCCAAGGGCTACACCCACGTCGAGCTCGGCAAGTATCTGCTCTGGTATGTCGTTCCAAACGGCTTCAGCGTGGTGATGTACGCAGTGCTCGCCGTATTCGTCCAATCGCTCAGCCCCAACAAATATGTCGGTTGGGCTGTGATGGTGGTCTATATCGTCGCCGGCATCGTGCTTGCCAATCTCGGCTTCGAGCACAATCTCTACAACTTCCCCAATGCGCCCCAGGACCAGTTTTCCGACATGGCGGGAGTCGGGAATTTCTCGTCCAGCGCTTATTGGTTCAGGCTCTACTGGGTTGCCTTCTGCGTGCTCCTTCTGGTCGCCTCGCACCTGCTGCTGCGGCGCGGCACCGAGACAAGGCTGCGACCGCGCCTGAGGCGCGTGCCAAGCCGTTTGCGCGGAACCCCGGGCGTAATCGCGCTTATCGCCCTGCTCGTCTTCGTCGGAAGCGGCAGCTGGATCTTCTACAACACGAATGTCCTCAACACCTATCGGACGAGCGAGGAACAGGAAGCTTTCACTGCCGATTACGAGAAGAAATATCTCAAATACGAGAAGCTGCCGCAGCCGACGATCAGCAATGTGAAGCTCGATGTCGCGCTTTATCCGCGCGACAGCAGGGCGCTGGTCAAGGGCAGCTATGTCCTGACCAACCTCACGACCTCGCCGATCTCCGAAGTCCATGTCCGCAACACCGATCGCGACCTCAAGATCCTCGCGATCGGAATGGAGGGCGCGACGCTGAAATCGGTCGACCCGAAATTCGATTACCGCATCTATGCCCTGGATCGGCCGATGCAGCCCGGGGATCGGCGCTCGATCCGCTTCGAGACGCAGCGCTGGCAGCAGGGCTTTCGCAATTCCGGCAATGAATCGAAGATCGTCGAGAACGGCACGTTCCTCAACAATTTCGATCTCGCGCCGGCGATCGGGATGAGCCGGATGGGCCTGCTCCAGGAGCGGTCGAAGCGCCGGAAATACGGCCTGACGCCCCAGCTCCGGCCTGCCAAGCTCGAGGATCTGACCGCCACCGGGAAGAACTATATCGGGATCGGCTGGACTCGCGCCGACATCACTCTCTCTACCGATGCCGACCAGGTTCCGATCGCCCCGGGAATGAAGGTATTCGACGCGGTGAGTGGCGGCAGGCGCACGGCCCGCTTCGTATCCGACGCGCCGATCCTGAACTTCTTCTCGATCCAGTCCGCGCATTATGCCGAGCGGCATCGGCTCTACAAGGGCATCGATCTCGCCATCTACTTCCACCCGGCCCACGCCTGGAATGTCGACCGGATGCTCAATGCGCTGGAGCGCTCCCTCGATTATTATCAGCCCAATTTCGGTCCGTACCAGTTCAAGCAGGCGCGGATCCTCGAATTCCCTGGCTATCGGACCTTCGCCCAATCCTTCGCCAACACCATTCCCTATTCGGAGGCGATCGGCTTCACCGCCGACACAAGCGATCCCGATTCCATCGATTATGTGACCTATGTCACCGCGCACGAGCTCGGCCACCAATATTGGGCCCACCAGATCGTCGGTGCGGATATGCAGGGCGCCACGATGCTCTCCGAGACGCTCGCTCAATATTCCGCGCTGATGGTGATGAAGCACCTCTATGGCGAGGACAAGATCAGGCGATTCCTGAAGTTCGAGCTCGACCGATATCTGCGCAGCCGCGGCGGCGAAACGGTGGAGGAAGTGCCGCTGGAGCGAGTCGAGGACCAGCAGTACATTCACTATAACAAGGGCTCGCTGGTCATGTACCTGCTCCAGGCGCGGATCGGCGAAGATAAGGTCAACCGGGCGCTTCGCACCGTGCTCGACGCGCACAAGTTCAAGGGCGCGCCCTATCCGCGCTCGATCGAGCTGGTCGACGCCTTCCGCAGGGAAGCGAAGACTCCGGAAGACCAGGCATTGATCACCGACCTGTTCGAGCGGATCACCCTCTACGATCTCAAGGCCGTGTCACCGACCGCGGTGAAACGCTCCGACGGCAAATGGAACGTGACCGTGCCGGTCGAAGCGCACAAATTTTACGCGGCCGGAAAGGGCAATGAGAAGGAGGCGCCGCTGAGCGATCGGATCGAGATCGGCCTGTTCACCGCCGAGCCCGGGCACGGCAAGTTCGACCGCTCCAATGTGATCCGAATGGAGCGGCTGCCGGTGAAGAGCGGCAAGCAGGTCTTCCGCTTCGTCGCCGATCGCAAGCCGACCAATGCCGGAATCGACCCGTACAATTTCTACATCGACCGCAATTCGGACGACAATGTCGCCAAGGTAGGGTGAACAGGATGAATTCCTCCCCTGGCAATCCAGGGGAGGATCTTCTTACTCCACCGTCTGCTCGATCACTCCGAAGATCGGGCGGCCCTGATCGTCGTCCATCCAGATCCTGATGCTGTCGCCATGCTTCAGGAACTCAGTCTCGGCCCGCCCGCCGACGATCGTCTCGACCGTACGGACCTCGGCGATGCAACTGTAGCCGACGCCGCCCTGGTCTATCGGCTTGCCGGGGCCGCCATCGGCGCCGCGATTCGAGACCGTTCCCGAGCCGATGATCGATCCGGCACCGACATTGCGGGTCTTGGCAAGATGGGCGATGAGGGTGCCGAAATCGAACGTCATGTCCTGCCCCGCCTGGGCCCTGCCGAAGGGGCGGCCGTTGAGATCGACCTTGAGGATTCCGCTCAGCTTGCCGTCGCGCCAGCTTTCGCCAAGCTCGTCGGGCGTCACCAGCACCGGCGAAAGCGCCGAGGCCGGTTTGGACTGGACGAAGCCGAAGCCCTTGGCGATCTCCGCAGGGATCAGGTTGCGAAGGCTGACATCGTTGACCAGCCCGACCAGCAGGATCTGGTCGAGCGCCTGCTCGCGCGAGGCGCCGCGCGGCACCGTGCCGGTGACCACGACGATCTCGGCCTCGAGGTCGCAGCCCCAGCTCTCGTCGGCGAGTGGGATGGGAGCGCGCGGCGGAAGCATCTCGTCCGAAGCGCCCTGGTACATCAGCGGATCGGTCCAGAAGCTCTCGGGCATCGCGGCGCCGCGCGCTTTGCGGACCAGTTCCACATGGTTCACATAGGCCGAGCCGTCCGCCCATTGATAGGCGCGCGGCAGCGGCGCCAGCGCCGCCCGTTCGTGAAATCGCTCGCGCGGGATCACCTCATGGTCGAGATCCACGGCGAGCAGGCGAAGCTGCGGCTCGACCATCGTCCAATTGTCGAGCGCGGCCTGGAGGGTCGGCGCGATATGGCCGGCCTCGGTGCACCAGGCGAGATCGGTGCTGACCACGACCAGCCGTCCGTCCCTGCCCCCCTTGAGCGATGCAAGCTTCATTGCCTCTCCTTCTGTCTCCTGCCGTCTCTCTGGCGCGCCGTTCGTGCGTCCGCCAGTCTTTATCGACCCAATAGCCTGTCGTGGCGCGCCGTGATGACCGACTCCAGCCACGAGACGAACGCCTTGACCCGGGCGAGAGGGCGAGTGTCTGCATGGGTGACCAGCCAGAAGCTGCGAGTCACCCGGACCTCGTCGAGCAGCCGCACCAGCAGCGGATCGGTGTCGCCGATGAAGCAGGGCAGCATCGCGATTCCTCCCCCGGCGGCGACCAGGCGATATTGCGCATTGATGCTGGTGCTTCGGATCCGGGGGTCGAGATCGGGCGCGATCTCGCTCAGATAGCGAAGCTCGGGCGCGTAGAGCAGATCGGGGACATAGCCGATCAGGGTGCGCGCGCGCAGGTCCTCTACGCCGGCGACCGGCCCGGTCTGCTCGAGATAAAAGCGCGAAGCATAGAGCCGGAGCGCGTAATCGGTCAGTTTCTTGGTGTAGAGCGGGCCCTTGCGCGGCCGGGCAAGGAGGATGGCGACATCGGCCTCGCGCCGCGACGGATTGAGGAATCCGCTGCTCGCGACCAGATCGACCCGCAGGTACGGATGCTCTGCGGCGAAGGCGGGCAGATGGTGGGCGACGAACCATGTCCCGAAACCCTCGGAGACGCTGACCCGGATCGAGCCCGACAGCGGCCGATCGCTGCCCGGCTGGGCCTCGATCTCCATCACCTGCCGCTCGATCGCCTCTGCCTTGAGCAACAGCCGGTCGCCGGCGTCGGTCAGCGTCTGGCCGTCGCGGGTCTGCTCGAACAGGGTCTGGCCGATCGCCTGCTCGAGCCGCCGCAGCCGGCGCCCGACCGTGGTCGCATCTACGCCGAGAGCGACCGCGGCCCGGGCCATCTGCCCGGATCTCGCCACGGCCAAAAAGAAATGAAGATCGTCCCACCGCATAAGCCCCTGCATTATTGCAGGCGCGGGCTGCATGTCTACCGCTTGCCTGCAACAATGGCGAAGCTCATAGCGCCCTCCAACAAGGAGAGATTCATGCGCTCGATTTCCCATTTCGTCGGCGGTGCAGCCTATGCCTCGGGCGAGAGGCAGGGTGACATCTTCGATCCCAACAATGGTGGGGTCCAGGCCAATGTCCGGCTCGGCAATGCCTCGGACCTCGAGCGGGCGGTGGCAGCCGCGAACGAAGCCGCGCCCGGCTGGGCAGCGACCAATCCGCAGCGCCGCGCCCGGATCATGTTCAATTTCAAGTCCCTCGTGGAACGCAACATGGACGAGCTCGCCCATCTGCTCTCCTCCGAGCACGGCAAGGTGATCGCGGATTCCAAGGGCGACATCCAGCGCGGGCTCGAGGTGATC
>JAQGLD010000379.1 GCA_028293055.1 Alphaproteobacteria bacterium | reverse complement strand
CCTTTCGGACGAACAGGAAACCAAGCCCGAAATCGCCCATCAGCCATTTGTACGAGGCGCACGCCGCGAAATCGACGCCGCACGCCTTGACGTCGACCGGAACCGCGCCGGCGGCATGGATGATATCGGCATAGACCAGCGCTCCCGACGCATGGGCAATATCGCAGACCGCCTTGAGGTCGTGCTCGAACCCGTTGATCGTGGAGACCAGGGACAGGGCGACGAGCCGAGTCCCCCTGGTCACGGCCGCCCTCATGTCCTCGATCCGGATTCGCCCGTCGACCGGTTTCAGCCAGCTCACCTTCATGCCCTGCCGAGCCATTTCCTCGTAGAGCGGCAGCGAGCCGAAAAAGTGAAGCGTATCAGTCACAATATGCCCGCCACCGGCCGGGATATCGAGCGCGCGAAGCACCATCTGTTCGCCGGTCGTGGTGCTCTGGATGTAGGTTACCTCGTCGACATCGGCGTTGATCATGCGCGCGAACTTGGCGAGCAGGCCGTCCTCGTCGAGCTCATAGGCCGCGGCCGCGGGATCGAGGGTCCGCTTCGCAAGATAGGTGTCGACCGCTGCCTTGGCACCGATGCTCATTGGGTGCTGCGAACCACTGTCGAGATAGGCAAGATCGGTGGGGACGAACGATGCCTTGTCGGGAAGCGATGGCGCCTCGGCCGCCGATGCCGGGCGGACCAGCGCCAGCGATCCCGCCGCGATCGGCAGCGCGCCGGCGGCAACAAGATATTCTCGACGGCTCATCTTCACAGGCTTTTCTCCTGCAGCGATCCTAGCCCGGACCGCCTGCGATTTCCTGCCTCATCCGGCGCGCTGGAGACGGATCGAGGAAAGGCATTGCCGGACAGCATCGGCCTGCGCATCAATCATGCGGACGGTCTCGCCGCCTCTCTGGCCGGGAACCGGCGGCTGACCACCCGAGCTCCGCTCCGCAGCGTATCAAGATGATCCGACCAATGCTGCATCATCCTGACCCGCTCATCCCAATACTCGCCTCGAGCGTAGGCGCGGCGCACGCCAGTCTCCTGATGGGCCAGTTGGCGTTCGATCGCGTCAGCGGACCAGGCGCCCATTTCGTTGAGCAACGTCGCCGCCAGGGCGCGGAATCCGTGGGCGGACATCTGCTCCTGACTATAGCCGAGCCTCCGCAATGCCCCGTTGATGCTGTTCTCCGACATCGGCCGCCACCGCGTGCGGAACGAAGGGAACAGATACTTGCCGTCGCCGGTCAGTGCATCCAGCTCTTCGAGAATAGCCATGACCTGGGTCGACAATGGCACACGGTGCGGCCGCCGCATCTTCATTTTCTCCGCTGGGATCGACCACACCTTCTTCTCGATGTCGAACTCGTCCCATTCCGCCCTGCGGAGCTCGCCCGGGCGAACGAAAACGTGCGGCGTCATCCTGAGCGCGAGAAGCGTGATGGGGTGACCCGAATACCCCTCGATGGCCCGCATCAGCGCCCCGGCTTCCCTGGGCGTCGTGATCGCTGCCAGATGTTTGGGTTTTGGGCACACCAGCGCTCCGCGCAGATCGGCGGCAACATCCCTGTTCGCCCGGGCGGTCGCGATGCCGTACCGGAAGACTCGACTTATGACGCTACGCATGCGCCGCGCGCTTTCATAGCGACCAGAAGCTTCGACTTTCCGTAGAGCGGTCAGGACCTCCTGCGCGCCGATCTCGTCGACCGGGCGATGACCGATTGTCTTGTAGGCCTTACCCAGCAGCCACTCGATCTTGTACACCGTGACCTCGGCCAAACCCTCTCGCTTCTGCTTCTTGACCCATTCTTCCGCGATCGTCCTGAAGGTGTTGCCCGCCGCTTCGAGTGCCTCGGCACGCGCCTTCCGCTTTTCGGAAGAGGGGTCTTTATCGGCGGCCAGGAGCTTTTTCGCCTTGTCACGGCGGTCCCGGGCATCTTCCAGCTCGACCTCGGGCCAGGCGCCGAAAACCAGGGTTTTCTGCTTGCCGAGATAGCGATAGTTCATCCGCCACAACTTTCGGCCATTGGCCTGCACGAGCAAGTAGAGCCCGCCGCCGTCCGTAAGCTTATATGGCTTGGCCAGCGGCGTGGCATTCTTGACGGCTGTATGGGTCAGGGGCATCGCCAAACTCCGGTCCATCACCCCGTTCGGATACCATCAAAACTGCCCCATTTTGGCGATGATATCGCCCGGGACGGCTTGAAATGCCGACGGATCTGATGCTGAAGCTATAGCAAAAAAACCTAGGTTTTTCTAGGGTGTTCTCGAGACGTTCCGGGACGCCCTGGGAGAACAAATGGTGCCCAGAAGAGGACTCGAACCTCCACGCCCTTGCGAGCGCCAGCACCTGAAGCTGGTGCGTCTACCAATTCCGCCATCTGGGCACGGGGTAGGCCGGGCGAACTAGGGGCCGGCGGAGCGCTTGTCAACGGACGGAGGAGAGGGCAATGGGGCGCCGACTCTTTTCGAGGGACAGGAATGGAACGGCTGGTCACGATGTTCGGCGGCGGCGGCTTTCTAGGCCGTTATGTCGCCCAATCGCTGTTCCGCACCGGCGTCCGGGTCCGCGTCGCCCAGGTCGATCCGGGCAAGGCCTATTTCCTGAAGCCGCTCGCCGCGGTCGGCCAGGTCCAGTTCGCCAAGGTCGACATCCGCGATGCCGAGCGGGTGCGCGAGGCGGTGCGCGGCAGCTCTGCGGTGATCAACCTGGCCGGCATCCTGAAGGGCGATTTTGCTGGAATCCATGTCGACGGCGCACGCAACATCGCCGCTGCCGCGGCGGACGAAGGAGTCGAGGCCCTCGTCCATGTCTCGGCGATCGGAGCCGATCCCGACAGCGCAAGCGCCTATGGCCGGAGCAAGGGCAAAGGCGAGCAGGCGGTCCGCGCCGCCTTCGCGCAGGCGACGATCCTTCGTCCCTCGGTGCTGTTCGGCCGCGAGGACAATTTCATCAACCGCTTCGCGGCAATGGCCCGGCTCGCTCCAATACTGCCGGTGATCCGCGGCGGGGCGAAGTTCCAGCCGGTCTTCGCGGCCGATGTCGGCCGGGCGGCGGCAGCGGCCGCGCTCGATCCGCGCAGCCATGGCGGCAAGGTCTACGAGCTCGGCGGGCCGCAGGTGATGACGATGCGCGAGCTGATGCAATTGGCTTGCCGCGAAACCGAGCGCGCTCGGCCTTTGGTCGAGATACCGGATCCGGTGGCGAAATTGCTCGCGCGGTTCGGCGGTTTCCTGCCCGGCGCGCCGCTGACCTGGGACCAGTGGCTGATGCTCCAGCATGACAATGTCGTGGCGCCCGGCTCGCACGGCCTGGAGGCATTCGGGATTTCCGCCACCCCGATCGCAGCAGTCGCCGACGGCTGGCTGATCACCTATCGCCGCCACGGCCGCTTCGCGGTCAAATCGCCTTATTGATCGACTGCCCTCCCGCTTGCGGGAGGGGTTGTTTCGGCGGACCTTGCCCCGCAAGGTTCTCCGGATCCGAAACCAGGTGGGCCTCGTCCATCCTCATGCAATTCCACCCCTAGTCCCTTCCGCGAGCGGCGGGGCGATCTTCCGGGAGCGAAAATGGAAACCATCCTCACCATCATCCTGCTCGGTATCGTCGAGGGCGTCACCGAGTTCCTGCCGGTGTCCTCGACCGGGCATCTCATCCTGGCCGGAGCCCTGCTCGGCTATGACGAGAAGCATTGGATGGTGTTCAACGTGGTCATCCAGCTCGGCGCGATCCTCGCGGTGGTCGTGCTCTACTGGCGCACGTTCCTCGCGGTCCTGGCCGGGCTGATCCACCGCCAGCCGGAATCCTGGCGCTTCGTGCGCAATATCCTGGTCGCCTTCCTCCCCGCCGCGGTGATCGGACTGGCCATCCACAAGCAGGTCGAGGCGATGCTCGGAAGCCCGCTGATCGTCTCGGTCGCGCTCGTCGTCGGCGGCTTCGCGATTCTGGTCATCGAGAAATTCGCGCCTCCCGGCCGCGAGAAGGGAGTCGCCGACATCTCGCTCGGCAAGGCGCTCGGCATCGGCTTCATCCAGTGCATCTCGATGGTCCCAGGGGTCAGCCGCTCCGGCGCCACCATCCTCGGCGGGCTTGCGCTCGGGGTCGAGCGCCGCACCGCTGCCGAATTCAGCTTCTTCCTCGCCATCCCGACCATGCTCGGCGCCACCACGCTCGAGCTGTTCAAGAATCGCCACGATCTCGGCGAGGTCGGCCTGGGCGGTATCGCCCTCGGCCTTGTCGTCTCCTTCCTGGTCGCACTGCTGGTGATCCGCTGGTTCATCTCGATCGTCACCCGCCGCGGCTTCGCGCCCTTCGCCTGGTACCGGATCGTTGCCGGAGGGCTCGCTTTTGCCTGGCTGATGACCCGCTAGCCAGCTTCCGCGACGATTGCTAAACTGTTCCGGCAACAGGGAAAGCGATCTCGCATGATCCATTCACCGGAGGCTCACGGTTCGCGCCGCATGCTCGCAACCGAGTCGCGCCGATGCGCGTTTGCTCCCGTACCGCCCCATTCGAGAAGGAGGCCCGTCTTGCGTAAGCTGATTCTCGCCGCGAGCCTGCTCGCAGCCGCCGCTCCGGCCCTCGCCCAGACCGGCGACAATGCGCCGCCCCCCATCCAACCCGGCGACGACCAGGGCTATTATTACCACCCGGGCAGCGCACGCGCGCCACGGGCCGGCGGGATCGATGCGCTGGGCCACCGCGTCGAAGGAGTCGCGGACGCACTGATGGATGTCGATGTCGGCCCGGTCGTCGACGCTGTCGACCCCGGCCGCCGCCACCATGCTCGTACGCTCGGCGATCTCGCGACTCGGCGGGATCCCCAGGCTCGCCAGAGCATGCATCGCTCGATCGAGCGGACCACCGCGCGGCTGGACGCGACGGCGCGGCAGGTGGCGATCGTCACTCCGATGCTGCTGCGCTCGCTGCAGGACGCGACCCGACGGATCGAGGCTGCGATGTACGCCCGGCCCCTGCCACAGGACGGCTATCGCGACTCGCCTCGCGAGGACGATCGCGGCCGGCCGGAACCTTATCCCTCGTCGTCCGACGAAGATTAAAAGCGCGGTTAAGCCGCCCGGCGCTGTGGACGAAACGATCCGGTGACCGCTAAGGCCGCTGCGATGTGGCAACTGTATCAATTTCCCCTCTGCCCTTTCTCGCGCAAGGTTCGGCTGATGCTGACCGAGAAAGGTGTCGAGCATGAGCTCGTCCGCGAATCGCCGTGGCTGCGACGCGACGAATTCTTCGACCTCAACCCGGCAGGCCAGACACCCGTGCTGGTCGAGGCGTCGAAGGGCCATGTCCTGATCGATTCGAACGCGATCTGCGAATATTTCGAGGAGACGGTCGACAGAGCGCCGCTGATTACCGGCGGAGCGGCCGCGCGCGCCGAGGTACGGCGGCTGGTCGCCTGGTTCGACGAGGGCCTCTATCGCGAGGTCGTCTCCCCGATGATGGAGGAGAGGATGCGCAAGCGGCTGGTCAACCGCGACCCGCCCGACACCAAGATCCTGCGCGAGGCGATGAAGACCGCCAATGCCCATCTCGATTATATCGACTATCTGCTCGACCACCGCCGGTGGATTGCCGGCCCGGTGCTCAGCCTCGCCGATCTTGCGGCGGCGGCTCATCTTTCGGTGGCAGACTATCTCGGTGGGATCGACTGGCGTGGCCACAAGCAGACCACCGACTGGTATGCGGTGATGAAATCGCGTCCCAGCTTCCGGCCCCTGCTTTCCGAGCGGATGGAAGTGATCGCTCCGCCCCAGCATTACGACAAGGTGGATTTCTGACGATAGCCGTGCCGGGCGGCGCGGTTAGCGTCATCCCGGCGAAGGCCGGGATCTCGTGGCGGAAAAGGCGCCGCGGCCGATCACGACGAGATCCCGGCCTGCGCCCGGATGACGGGCCCTGCGCAGGACTGACGGTCAGGCCCGTTTCGCAGTGACGAAATAATCGAGCGACTTGTTGTCCGAGAGGTGGAAGCCTCGGGTCGGACTCCAGGTCAGACCGGTGCAGTCGACGATCTCGAGGCCGGCCTCGACGAGCAAGGCCGAGAGCGCCTCTGGAGTGAGGAACTTGTCCCATTCGTGCGTGCCGCGGGGAATCTGGCCGGTCCCCTCGCCGATCGTGATCAGCATCAGCCGGGAGAGCGCGGTCCGGTTCGGCGTCGACAGGATCAGGAGCCCATCGTCGGCAAGCGCCGCGGCGAGGCCGTGGAGGAAGGCGCGGGGGTCGGCAACATGCTCGACCACCTCCATCGAAGTGACGAGGTCGTAGCGTTGGGACAGCGCTTCGACGCTTCCGACCCGATAGTCGATCCCAAGCCCCTGCTGTTGGGCGTGGGCACGCGCCGCGGCGACATTTTCCGGCGCCGCATCGACCCCGGTCACGTCCGCGCCGAGCCGGGCGAGCGGCTCGGCGAGCAGGCCGGCGCCGCAGCCGATATCGGCCGCGGACCGGCCGGCCAGCGGCCGCAACGCGCATTCGTCGAAACCCCAATGCTGATCGATCCGGTCGCGCAGATAGGCCAGCCGCACCGGGTTGAGCCGGTGAAGCATGGCCGAGGACCCCTTCGGATCCCACCAGTCGGCCGCCATCCTGCCGAAATGCTCGGCCTGGCCGGGATCGATCGTGCTGCTTTGGCTGGTCATCCGAATCCCCTTGCACCCAAAGGCCCGGCAAGGAAAAGGGTCCGCGGCGGGCGACGAGGAACAGAATGGATCATTTCGAGCTGCGTGAGGGCATCCTCCACTGCGAGGACGTGCCCCTGCCCGACATCGCTGCCGCGGTCGGCACTCCGGTCTATGTCTATTCGACCGCGACCCTGATCCGCCATGTCGAGGTGCTCAAATCGGCGCTCGGCGGCCTCCAGGATCCGCTGATCGCTTATGCGGTCAAGGCCAATCCGAACGCCGCGGTGGTCGCGACCCTGGCGCGCGAGGGCCTTGGCGCCGATGTCGTTTCCGCCGGCGAATATGCCAGGGCCCGGGCCGCAGGGGTGCGGCCGGACCGGATCGTCTTCTCCGGGGTCGGCAAGACCGAGGCCGAAATGGCAGCGGCGCTTGCCGGCGGGCTGTTCCAGTTCAACCTCGAATCCGAGCCGGAGGCCGAGATGCTTTCGCGAGTCGCGACTTCGATGGGTGTCAGGGCCCCGGTCGGCTTTCGGGTCAATCCCGACGTCGCGGCGGGAACCCATGCCAAGATCTCGACCGGAGCGGCCGAGAACAAGTTCGGAGTGCCGATCGGCGAGGCGCTCGCCGCCTATCGCCGCGCCGCTGAGCTGCCTGGTCTCGCGATTCAGGGCGTCGCAGTCCATATCGGCAGCCAGCTGACCAGCCTCGCTCCGCTCGAGGCGGCGTTCGCGAAGGTCGGCGGACTGATCGAATCGCTGCGCGAGGCCGGCCAGGCGATCGCGGTCGCCGATCTGGGCGGCGGTCTCGGAGTGCCGTACGACCCGGCTCTGCCTCCTCCGCCCAGCCCCGACGAATATGGCGCGATGGTCGAGCGGGTCGCCGGCCGATGGGGCACGCGGCTGGTCTTCGAGCCCGGCCGGC
>JAQGLD010000214.1 GCA_028293055.1 Alphaproteobacteria bacterium | reverse complement strand
ATCGCAGCTGCAGATCCGGATCTCCAACGAGCTCGGCAAGTCGCCCCTTCGCCTGGCCCATGTCAGCGTGGGGCTGGCGGGGGCGGAATTCGAGGCCGTCCAGGGCTCGATCCGGCCGGTCACCTTCGGCAGCAGTCCCGACATCGTCATTGCCCCGGGGACGCCGGCGCTCAGCGATCCCATCGACCTCCCGGTCGCGGCCGGCGGCAGCCTGTTGATCAGCCTCAACACGCCGGACGATTTCGTCGTCGGCGGCGGCGGTGGCGGCGCGCCCGCCGCGATCGCGCCCGGCGATCAGACCGGTGCCGAAAAGCTTGCGTCCGCCGATGCCGTCGGCGCGCGGCCTTTGGTCTCGGCGATCTCGGTTCGATCGCCCATTTCGACCAAGGTGGTGGTGGCGCTCGGCGATTCGATCACCGACGGCAATCGCCCCCAGATTGGCGCGCTCCACGCCTGGCCGGAAGAGCTTGCCCGGCGCTTCGCCGCCAGCGGCGTTTCCGTTCATGCCGTCGCCAATGCCGGCATCTCCGGAAACCTGGTCCTCAGGCCCGCCATGGTCCAGGAAATGGGAGTCTCCGCTTTGGCCCGGCTCGACCGGGACGTGCTTCGTATCGACGGGCTGACCCATATCATCGTCCTCGAGGGGACCAACGACATCGGCATGTCTGGGCCCTCGCCGATGGGCAACATTCCCAGGCTTACCTCGGGCGAGCTCATCGCCGGCTATCGTCAGATCCTGGCCCGCGCGCATGCTCGCGGAGTCCGGGTCGTCTTCGGCACGATCACTCCGGCGGGGGATCCATGTCGCATAGCTCCCCCGAAAAGGACGCCCTGCGCAAGGCCGTCAACCAGTGGATCCGGACCTCCGGCGAGCCCGACGGAATCGTCGATTTCGACGCGGCGACCCGCGATCCGGCCAATCCCGACAAGCTGCTGCCGGCCTTCGATTCCGGCGACCATCTCCACCCCAACGAGGCCGGGCAGAAAGCGATGGGCGACGCCGTCGACCTGGCGCTCTTCAATTGAATTGAATCTCCGATCTCCCTCGACAGCAGGAGCCATTGAATGATCCGCTCGCTTCGCCTCGTCGCAATTTCCCTGGCCATGACCGCCGCCTGGCCGGCGCTCGCGGCACCGGCCCAGATCGGCGCGAGCCTCGTCGCCTCGTCGCGCGTCGCCATCGCGCATACGGCGGGCGGCGAGGTTCAGGGCTTCGTCCGCAATGGCATCCAGACCTTCCGCGGCATTCCCTACGCCAAAGCGGAGCGGTTCAAGGCGCCCGAGCCTTTCCCCGCCTGGCAAGGCGTGCGGCCGGCTCTGTCCTATGGCAACATCTGCCCGCAGCCGGTCGATCCGCAGCTGCGCGAGCCGCAGACCTTCATTTCCGACACGCGATTCTGGCCGGCCTCCGAACAATGCCAGAACCTCAACGTCTGGACCCCGGCGCTCGACGGCAAGAAGCGTCCGGTGATGGTTTGGCTGCACGGCGGCGGCTTCTTCAGCGGCTCGTCGATGGAGTTGCCCATCTATGACGGCACCAACCTCAGCCGGAAGGGCGATGTCGTCGTCGTCTCGCTCAACCACCGGCTCAACGTCCTCGGCTTCCTGGATCTCTCGGCTTATGGCGAGGCCTATGGCGCGTCGGCCAATGTGGGCATGCTCGACATCGTCGCCGCCTTGCATTGGGTCCACGACAATATCGATCGCTTTGGCGGCGACCCCTCCAATGTGACGATCTTCGGCCAATCCGGGGGCGGCGCCAAGGTCGCCACCCTGCTCGCCGTCCCGGCCGCGAAGGGCCTGTTCCAGAAAGCCGTGATCGAGAGCGGTGCCCCTGGCAGCATGCCCTCGCCTTATGCCGATCCGAAAGTGGCGCAAAAGGTAGCGGAGCTGACCCTCAAGAATGCGGGCCTCAAGCCCGATCAGGTCGATGCCCTCGCCAGGCTTCCCTACGACCAGCTGCTGGCGGCGGCGAACAAGGCGCTGGGCGATGCGAGCGCCGCGCTCGGCATGCCTCCGGGTCCCTTGGGCTTCTCCATGGTGAACTGGTCGCCCGTCGTCGACGGCCGCTTCCTTCCCGAAACGCCCTTCGGAAAATCGGCCCCGTCTACCTCCGCCGGCATTCCCTTGCTCGTCGGGAGCACGCTCTTCGAATTCCAGAACTTCCCCAATCCGCGGCTTCGCGGCCGCGAGACCTGGGGCGAGGCGGAGACGCTCGCTTATCTGCGATCGACCCAGGGCGCACGCGCCGACGCGGTCATCGCCGGATATCGCAAGGCCTATCCCAGGATGCCGGCCAATCAATGGCCGCTGATCGACACGATGTTCCGGTCCGGCGTGCTTCGCACCGCGGCGATGAAGGCCGGGCAGGGCGATCCGGTCTACACCTACCTCTTCGCCTACCGCTCGCCCGTGCTCGATTACGCGTGGGCGGCCGGTCACTCCAGCGAGATCGCATTCGTCTTCGACAATGCCGATCTCGGCATGCAGTCGTCCGGTGGCGGGCCGCAGGTCGAGAAGCTGACCGACCTGGTCAGCCAGGCCTGGATCAACTTCGCCCGCACCGGCAACCCGAACGCACGTGGGCTGCCGCGCTGGCCGCTTTACGCGCGCGGCGCCGGCGCGACGATGGTGTTCGACGCGCAGCCGGAGGTGCGCGTGGATCACGATGCCGCCCTCGTCCAGCTGCTGAGCCAACCGCCGGGCGGGCCGCGCGCACCGTGAGCGAGGTGCGCCGGCTGCCACACATTGGCGCTGGACTGGCTAGGCGACGGCCTTTCGATCGCGGCTGAGTGAAGCGCGCGCGATCATCATCAGGACACCGACCGAGATAGAAGTATCGGCAACATTGAACACCAGAAAAGGATGCAAGTCTCCGAAGTGCAGATCGAGGAAGTCGACGACGAATCCAAGGCGCACCCTGTCCAGGATGTTGCCGAGCGCACCGCCGAGCACCAGTGCCAGCCCGGTGACATTTCTTCCGCCTCTGTCTCGCCACATCCAGATCAGCACCCCCAGCGCGATCGCTGCGGTGAACGCCACCAGAATCCAGCGCATCAAGTGCGTGTCGGCGGCCAGCAAGTTAAGCGAAACGCCTTCATTCTCTACCCAGGCCAAGTTGAAGATGGGCAGCAGCTCGATTGCGCCGCGTTCCTCCAGGTGGAACGAATGAGTGACGAACCACTTGGCGGCCTGATCGATGGCGAGGACGACCAGCGCTACCGACAAGCCGCGCAGGAAGTTGCGGTCCGGATCGACCTTGCGTTGTGCAACCATCCTCACCGAACCTCGCAAAGGGCAACGTTCGGCGCTGCCTGACGGAAAGAGACCTTTTTCTCGCCTGTCACGAGGGCGAGCGTAAGCGTCGGTGAGATTGGCTCGTCGGCACATTGCCGTCATCGCCGAATATCGAAGAGCCTATCCGAAGATGCCGACCAACGGCCGCTCGTCGATACGATTTTCAGGGCCGGCTTGCTGCGAGCGCGGCGATGAAGGACGCGAAGGCCGATCCGGTCTAGCTACCTCTTCGCCTGGCGCCCGCCGGTGCTCGAACATGCCTGGGCGGCCGGTCACTTCCGCGAGGTCGCCGGCCGCACTGCAACTCGCGTGCTACCGACCTAATGTGCTTGTGCGGGGGACACACACGGAACTTCGCCGGCCGTCCAGTCAGAATCATAGGTCGCCGGCACTTTCTCGCCCTTGCCCACGGGCCCCTTCTGACCGGAGGGATTATAGGAGATCCACCCCATGCTGTTATCGAATGCGGCGATCCGCCCA
>JAQGLD010000171.1 GCA_028293055.1 Alphaproteobacteria bacterium | reverse complement strand
TGCGAGGGCGGGGGGCAAGAGTGGACGATTGGCTGATAGGCCATCAAATGCGGTCGGCTCTGCCCGATGATTTCGTGCGCTACCTCGATTCCCAGTCGCTCGGGCTGCTTACCGCGATCACCTGGATCGAACCGCACCGGCTGCGCTTCACAGCCCATTACGCCAAGGATGGAGACGCGTTCGAGCAGCGTGTCTTCAAGTATCGGGCGGCTCCGGAACAAAGTCGGCGATCGCGCGCGCTTCGACCAGTCTAGCGCCACCCCCTGCGCCACATTTCCGAGAAGCTGTGCCGTCTTGGGCCGGTGTGTGACAGCTCACACATAGGTAAGGTAACAAAATCGTTGTTTTAAAGAAAGAATCGCCTATGTTCCATTTTGGTCGACCCGAGTCCCACTGACGCCGACCAGGCGAACGAGGTGGTCTGGATCGACCCTGTGGCGTCGAGAGGATTTCCGGAAAAGCACAGGAATCGGGACCTTGGCGACAACCAGGGCGTGGGGGCAATTCGCATGGCAAGCTGGGCATATCCGCCAGGACCGCCTGATCGCTCGATCAAGGGCGATACTGTCGACCCGCGCGATTCAGGTGCCGCCCAGGCCCAGCCCGGCAGCCAGCTTCTTCCAAGGATCGGATTTTCCAAGGAACGCCTCCGCCTCAAGCTCTACGCAGCGCTGCTCGCGCTCGATTTTCTGGCGATCACGAGCGGGTTCCTGCTCGGGGGCCTGATCCGGTTCGGAAACCCGCTCGAGCCCGCCGCCGCCAACTTCATATACACGTTCGCGCCCTTGTTCGCGGTGCTCGCATTCAGCGGCCAGGCCTATTCGATCCGGGTGCTCGAGCAGCCGCGACAAGGCATCTTCAGGGCGACCAAGGCGCTCTGTCTCACCGCGGCGCTGCTTCTCATCATCCTCTTCTACATGAAGACGACCGGCGACGTCTCCCGCGCGGCCTTCGGCCTCGGCACGCTCGGCACCATCGGAGCGATCACCTTCCTGCGGCACACCTTCGGACGCATCGTCGGCGAACGCTACCATTGGAGCTTCATGAACGAGGTGCTGCTGGTGGACGGGGTGACCGTCTATCCGAGCCGCGGCCAGATCGTCTGCTTCGCGGAGGCCGCGGGCCTCGCACCGGACATCAACGATCCGGCAAGCCATGGCCGGATCGGAGCATTGCTCGCCAATTGCGACCGGGTCGTCCTCGCCTGTCCGCCGGAGCTGCGGGTCGCCTGGGCGCGGACGCTGAAGGGCGCCGGAACCAATGTGGACGTGCTCACTCCGGAGCTCGACTATCTGGGCGCGATGAAGCTTCGCCATGTCGACGGCCGCTCGGCGGTGCTGGTTGCCTGCGGTCCCCTCGCCTTCCGAGACCGGATCCTCAAGCGCTGCCTCGACCTCGCCATCACCATTCCCGCCTTGCTGATGCTGGCGCCGGTCCTGCTCGGGATCGCGCTCGCCGTCAGGATCAGCTCGAGAGGGCCGGTCTTCTTCCGCCAGGCGCGGGTCGGCCAGGGCAATCGAATCTTTCGGGTGCTCAAGTTCCGCACGATGCGGATCGAGGCCAGCGATTCCGGCGGAACCCGTTCGGCGAGCCGCGAGGACGACCGGGTCACTCCGCTCGGCCGCTTCCTGCGCCGCACCAGCCTCGACGAGCTGCCGCAATTGTTCAACGTGCTGGCTGGCGACATGAGCATCGTCGGCCCGCGCCCGCATGCGCTCGCTTCGACCGCAGAGAGCGCGCTGTTCTGGCAGATCGATGATCGCTACTGGGAACGGGGCGCGGTGAAGCCGGGGATCACCGGGCTCGCGCAGGTGCGCGGGCATCGCGGCGCGACCCTGCGCCGCGAGGATCTCACCATCCGCCTCCAGGCCGATCTCGAATATCTCGCCGACTGGAGCCTCTGGCGCGACATCGGCATCATCCTGCGCACGGCAAGGGTCCTGGCCCACCCGAACGCTTTCTAAGTCTCTCTTTTTGCATCAGCGCCCGGAATGTTCCCGGGCGATGGCCTCCTCGGTCTCGCGGACGATCGCGAGGCGGGCCTTCAGCCCGGGATGGGTGGTCGAAAGCATCAGACCCGATGCGGAAGCGAAGCGCCGCCAGAAGCCCTCGGCGGCAGCGGCCCGGAACCCTGCCTTGTCCATCAGACGAAGCCCGAACCGATCGGCTTCGATCTCGGTCGCCTCGACCTTGCGGGCATTGCGACCCAGCGAGCGCAGCAGGCCCGAGGCTACCCCCTGCGACCTGAGCCGTGCGCGATGCTCGAGGATGTTATGGGCAAGCTCGTGGCCGAGCACGACGGCGAGCTCATCATCATTGGCCACGAAATCGAGCAGGGCGGTGGTCAGGCTCACATGTTCGCCATCCGACCAGGCGTTCCTCTGCGTCCCGGGCACCAGCTGGAACCGGCTGGCGCAGGCGGGGGCCGGGACCAGGACGAGCTGCAGCTGCGCTCCAGTCCGGACGATTGCGAGGGTCGCTGCGCCCTTGCCAAATACCTGGTCGAGCATGTCCAGCTTCGCCGCAAAGTGCCCGTCGGAGCGCGCCCCAACGCCGCCAGC
>JAQGLD010000170.1 GCA_028293055.1 Alphaproteobacteria bacterium | reverse complement strand
GCCTCGACGCGGCCGGCTATGAGGAGGTCAAGACTCCCCAGCTGATGGACGCCCGGCAGTGGGAGCAGTCCGGCCATTGGGGCAAGTATCGCGAGAACATGTTCGTCGTTCCCGACGAGATTCCGAGCACGGAGGACGATGCGCCGATCCTTTCGGGCGATTCCGACCTGATGGCGCTGAAGCCGATGAACTGCCCGGCGCATGTTCTTATCTTCCGCCAGGGGATCAAATCCTATCGCGACCTGCCGATCCGGATGGCCGAGTTCGGCTGCTGCCACAGGAACGAGCCGCATGGCGCGCTCCACGGGATCATGCGAGTCCGCCAGTTCACCCAGGACGATGCCCACATCTTCGTTCGCGAGGACCAGCTGATCGAGGAGATTCGCGATTTCTGCGACCTGCTCGACAGCGTCTATCGCGACCTCGGCTTCGAGAATTACGCGATCAAGCTCGCGCTGCGGCCCGATAATCGATTCGGCTCGGACGAAGAGTGGGACAAGTCCGAGCAGATCCTGCGCGAGGCGGTCGCTGCGAGCGGGCGCAACACTCCGGAATTCGGCTGGGCGGAGCTGCCCGGGGAAGGCGCCTTCTACGCTCCAAAGCTCGAATTCCACCTCACCGACGCGATCGGGCGCACCTGGCAGGTCGGAACGATCCAGGCCGATACCGTCCTGCCCGATCGGCTCGACGCCTCCTATGTCGGCGAGGACGGCCAGCGCCATCGCCCGGTCATGCTCCACCGCGCCATCCTCGGCACGTTCGAGCGCTTCATCGGAATCCTGATCGAGCATCATGCAGGACGCTTTCCGCTCTGGCTCGCACCGGTGCAGGCGGTGGTGGCGACGATCGTCTCCGAGGCCGACGATTATGCGCAGCAGGTCGCCGCAAAGCTTCGCGCCGCGGGCATCCGGGTCGAGGCCGACCTCAGGAACGAGAAGATCAACTACAAGGTGCGCGAGCACAGCCTCGCCAAGGTTCCCAATCTGCTAGTCGTCGGACGGCGCGAAGCCGAGGAAGGGACGGTCGCGCTTCGCGAGCTCGGCACCGAGGGGCGCCAGCAGATGCTGACGGTCGACGATCTGATCGCGCGGCTGCTCGCCGAAGCTACTCCCCCCGACCTCAAGGGTTCAGGCCCTCAGCGCGGCTGATCCGCAACAGCCGATTCGGAAAAAGCGCATGCCTGGCGCGTTCAGCTTTTATTCGGACCCGCGAGGCACTACGTAGGATCACTTAAGGCTACAGGAGATATTGCTATACGTCCGCCCATGATTCGGCGCCCGACCGCGCCGCCGCTAAACGGCCCCCGCTTCAACGAATTCATCAACGTGCCAAAGGTGCGCGTGATCGATGAGAATGGCGAGAATCTCGGGGTCATGCTCACCGCGGAAGCCATCGAGCAGGCCGGTTCAGTCGGCATGGACCTCGTCGAAGTCTCCCCCAACGCGGATCCGCCCGTCTGCAAGTTCCTGGACGTCGGCAAGTTCAAGTACGAGGCCCAGAAAAAGGCCAATCTCGCGCGCAAGTCGCAGCGGACGCAGGAGATCAAGGAGATCAAGATGCGTCCGAACATCGACGACCATGATTATGGTACGAAGATGAAGTCGATCCAAAAGTTCATCGGCGAAGGCGACAAGGTCAAGGTGACCCTGCGCTTCCGCGGCCGCGAGCTCGCCCATGGCGAGCTCGGCATGCGCCTGCTCCAGCGGGTCCAGCAGGATGTGGTCGAGACCGCCAAGGTCGAGCAGCATCCGCGCATGGAAGGCCGCCAGATGCTGATGGTGCTTTCCCCCAAATAAGGCGGGCACGAGGGTTTTCTCCCTTTGCTTCGTCAACGGCAGACTCCAGCCTCTCCCGCTTTTCGCTTTTCGCGGGAGAGGTCCCCGCAGCGCAGCGGCGGGGGGTGAGGGTCTTTGCCGAGTCTGGAGTACAGACCTTCACCTCCCAGCCTTCGGCTGGGGCCCTCCTCTCCCGCGGACCGCCGGAGAGGGTTCAACCGCCAACCTCACGTGAATCCAGCATTCCGTAGCGGCATCCCGCGTCGCCGGGAATTTGGTCAGTTTCATAACGCAACCGGATTGTTGCGGAATTGCAATGACCCCCTGAAACATACGGAAATCTACGGTTTTCGGCTGGCACCCCCCCGTGCTTTTCTTTAGCCTCACGGCCAAACAAGAAGGTGGAGGGGTTATGTCGAAGTCCTTTTGGCTGATGTCGGTTGGGGCGATCGCCCTGGCCGCGGTCCCGGCCCATGCGCAGACCAATGATACCACGCCGAGCCCGGTCGAGCAGGGAGCGGTGAATCAGCCCGCTGCGGCCCCGGTCGCAGCCGACGAAGCGGACCAGGGCGAGATCATCGTCACCGCCCAGGGCCGCCGCCAGGTGCTCGGAGACGTGCCGCTCGCAGTATCCGCGGTTTCGGCCGAAGCTCTGCAGAATAGCGGCGCCACCGATATCCGCTCGCTCAACCAGCTCGCGCCATCGTTGCTCGTCTCTTCGACCGGCACCGAGGCCAACGGTTCGGCCCGAATCCGCGGCATTGGCACCGTCGGCGACAATCCCGGCCTCGAAAGTTCGGTCGCGGTGTTCATCGACGGAGTCTATCGCTCGCGCACCGGCCTCGGCCTCAACGAGCTCGGCGAGATCGAGCGGATCGAAGTGCTCCGCGGGCCCCAGGGCACCCTGTTCGGGCGCAACGCCTCGGCGGGCCTGATCAACATCGTCAGCAAGAAGCCCAACCTCAACGAGCTCGAGGGCATGGCCGAAGCAAGCTACGGCAATTACAATCAATGGCGCCTCGCCGGCGGCCTCTCCGGCCCGATCGGAACCGCCGGCCTCGGCTTTCGCCTGGACGGAATCGTTACCAAGCGCGACGGCTTCCTCAAGGTGGTCAACGCCACGGGCGGCACCGAGAAAAGGGTCAACGACCGCAATCGCTACTTCGTCCGCGGCCAATTGCTCTACGAGCCGAGCGACCAGATTTCGGTGCGGTTGATCGGCGATTATTCGCACCGCAAGGAAAGCTGCTGCGGCGCGGTCTATCTGTCGACGCTCGAGACCACAGATCCGACCCCCGGCGTTCCCGGCGACTTCGCGGTCGCGGCATCGAACCGCATCGTCGACGTGCTGCGCAGCCTCGGCGGAATCGTGCCGACCGCGGCTACGCCCTACAGCCGCGAGATCGCAATATCGCCAGGCCGCACCTATCAGGGCGTCACCCGCGACTGGGGCATGTCGGGCCAGGTCGACTGGAACCTGGGCGGCGCCACCCTGACTTCGATCACCGCCTATCGCGATTATAAATCCTACGCCCCGTCGGACACCGACTATAGCAATGTCGACCTGCTGTTCCGCGCCGACGACGGCAATTCGTTCCGGCAGTTCAAGACGTTCAGCCAGGAGCTCAGGCTCCAGGGCAAGGCCTTCGGAGACCATCTCGACTGGCTGGTCGGCGGCTATTTCGCCGACGAGAAGCTGCACCTGCGCGACAATCTGACCTTCGGCAGCCAATATGGCGCGTTCGCCGCCTGCCGGCTCGTCGCCACGGCAAGCACCAATGCGCTCCTGCGCAACCCCGCCAATCCGGGCTGCCTGAGTACGGCCCTGGTCGCGCCTGGGGTGACCGCTCGCGCCGCCTTTGGCGCCGGGTTCGGAGGGCTGTCGCCGGTGGTGCTAGGCGGTCTCGACCGCCTCAGCGCGGTCAATAATGTCGGCGACAACAATGCCGATTATTTCCAGAAGAGCCGCAACTGGGCGGTCTTCACCCACAACATCTTCAATGTCACCGACAAGTTCGCCGTGACGATCGGCCTTCGCTACACCAACGAGAGCAAGGATTTCAGCGCCAATTTCAACAACAGCAACACGCTCTGCCCGGCGCAGCAGGCCACGTTCAGCCCCTTCCTACCGGGCGGCGCCTCTTCGGCGGCGGTGCCTGCAGCGCTCCAGCCGCTGCTCCAGGGCATCGTCAACCTGACCTGCCAGGGCAATTCGTCGAGCGCTCTCAACGCGCTCCACCTCAAGGACAAGAGGGACGAGCATCAGTGGAGCGGCACCGGTATCCTCTCCTACAAGTTCGACAACAATGTGCTGACCTACGCCAGCTTCTCGAAGGGCTATAAGGCCGGCGGCTTCAACCTCGACCGCTCGGCGCTCGGCCTGCCGATCTTCTCGCCGACCGACCCGCGCAATATCGGCTCGCGCGGCGCCCCGTTCGGAACCGCCAACCTCCAGTTCGATGCCGAGAAGGTCAATTCCTACGAAGTCGGCATGAAATTGACCCGCCACAGCTTCACCCTCAACGCGGCGCTGTTCCGCGAGGAGTTCAAGGACTTCCAGCTCAACACGTTCAACGGCTCGGTCTTCCTCGTGCAGAACATCAACGGCTGCGGCACCGATCTCGGCACCACGGATTCCGACGCTTCGGGAACGACCGGGGCCTGCGCCGCCAAGGATGTCAAAGCCGGAGTGACCTCGCAGGGCCTCGAGCTGGAAGCCGGCCTCTATCCGGTTCGCGACGTCGCCTTCACCGCCGGGCTGACCTGGGCGAAGACGAAATATGGCAAGGATCTGGTCGGCCGCAACACCGGCACTCCGCTCGATCCGGCGCTGTTCCTGCTTCCCGGCGACGATCTGTCCAACGCTCCGGAATATGTCGTGACTGCGTCGGGCAGCTGGACACCCAAGATCGGCACCAGCGGGCTCAGCGCCCTCTTCTATGTCGATACCCGGATGACCTCCGGCTACAATACCGGATCCGACCTGTTCCCCGAGAAGGAGCAGGAGAGCTATGCGATCGTCAACGCCAGGGTCGGCCTGCGCGGGCCGGGCGAGCGCTGGTCGCTCGAATTCTGGGCGCAAAACCTGTTCAATGTGAATTACCAGCAGGTCGCGTTCAACACGCCGTTCCAGGGCGGCAATTCGCGCTCCCAGGTCCAGGCGTTCGGCGCCACCCAGGGCTTCGGCACGGCCAACCAGCTCTTCTCGAGCTACCTCGCCGAGCCGCGCACCTACGGAGTCACCGCTCGCTTCCGCTTCTGATCGAGGGATAAGGGGGAGGAGGCCCTCGCCGGCAACGGCGGGGGCCTTTACTTTGAAATTTCGCTGGTTTTCTCGTTATTCCCGCGAAAGCGGGAATCCCGCTCCTGCTCCTTGTGCCACCGAAAAACGGGATTCCCGCGTGCGCGGGAATGACGGAGTGCACGAGCAGCGTACAAGCCTTCGCCCGGCTGCCCGCTCAAGCCGCCTTGCGCCCTGCCGCCGAAGACGCCCCGGCGGCGCTGATCAGCCGGTCGTGGAGCGCCTTGATCCTCGCGGGATCCTCGATCTTGCCGCCCTTGGCGTCGGTCAGATAAAAGACATCGACCGCGCGCTCGCCGAACGTCGCGACATGGGCGCTGCGGATCGTCGCCTTGATGTCGTACATCGCCTTGGCCAGCCGCGACAGCAAAGCCGCGCGGTCGCGGGCATTGACCTCGATCACGGTGAACCGGCTCGATGCCTTGTTGTCGACGAACACCGCCGGCTCGACGGTGAACGCCTCGGCCCGGCGCAGCGGCAGAGCCTTGGCGTCGAGCCGCTCGGTCATCGGCTCCTGTCCGGCGATCGCCGCCAGCACCGCTTCCTCCAGCCGGCGAAGGTGGCGATGCTCGCGAAACGGCCCGCGCTCGACATCCTGGACGACGAAATTGTCGATCGCCATGCCGTCGAGGCTGGTGTGGATCCGGGCGTCGATGATGTTGCCGCCGGCGAGGCTGATCGCCCCGGCGACCCGGTAGAACAGGCCGGGCTGGTCGGGCGCATAGAGGCTGACCAGGGTCGCCCCGCGTTCCTCGTCGGCGACGGTGGCGACTCGCGCCGCTGCCGCTTCCTCGTCCCTGGCCTCGACCAGGGCGGCATTCTGCTCGAGGACCTGGACCGGTTCCGACAGCCAGTAGCTGTCGGGGAATCGATGCGCGTAGCGCGCGAACCGCCCGGCCTTCCAGCCCAAGCGGGTGCCGAGCTCGTCCTGGATCGCGGAGACCCTTTCCTTGCGGCCTTCCTCCTTGTGGCCGAGCCGAAGCATCTCCTCGGCCGACTGGAACAATGTCCCGAGCAGCTGGCCCTTCCAGCTGTTCCACGTCCCCGGGCCGACAGCAGTGATATCGACCACGGTGAGCAGATAGAGCAGCCGCAGGCGCTCGAGGCTCTTCACCTCGCCGACGAAGTCGCGGACTGTCTTCGGATCCGAGAGGTCGCGGCGCTGCGAGGTCATGGACATCACGAGGTGGCATCGCACCAGCCAGGCGACGGTCTCGGTTTCGGCCGGGGTGAGGCCGAGCCGGGGGCCGAGCGCATAGGCGATCTGCTCGCCAAGCTCGCTATGATCGCCGCCGCGGCCCTTGGCGATGTCGTGGAGCAGGACCGCGACATAGAGGGTGCGGCGCGACGAGATGCGCTGGACCAGAGCGGTGGCGAGCGGATGCTCCGCCTTGAGCTTGCCCTGCTCGATCCTGGCAAGCAGGCCGATCGCCCGGATCGAATGCTCGTCGACCGTATAGTGATGATACATGTCGAACTGCATCTGGCCGACGACCCGGCCGAAATCGGGAACGAAGCGACCGAAAACGCCCGCCTCGTTCATCCAGCGCAACACAGTCTCGGGATCGCGCGGACTGGTCAGCACATCGAGGAAGAGTGCGTTGGCGCGCGGATCGTTGCGCAGGTTTGCGTCGATCCGCCGCGATTCGCGTGCTGCCGCTCGCATCGCCAGCGGATGGATTTCGAGTCCGTAGAGATCGGCGAGCGAGAACATCTCGATCAGCCTGATCGGATCCTTGGCAAGGAAGCTCTCGTCGGGAAGGGCGAGCCGGCCGCGGTCGAGGACGAAGCCTTCGAGCTTGCGCGGGCGGCGGCGGATGGCAGGCAGGCCGATGCGGCGGCCGCGGCGGGCGAACTGCTCGTCGAGATGGGCGAGGAAGACTCCGGTAAGGTCTCCGACCGTCTTCGCGTGCAGGAAGTAATGCTTCATGAAGCGTTCGACCGGAATCATTCCCGCACGCTCGGCATAATTCATCCGGGTTGCGATCTCGCGCTGATAGTCGAAGGTCAGGCGCTCTTCGGCGCGGCCGGCGACGATATGGAGGTGGCAGCGCACCGCCCACAGGAAACGCTCGGCGCGCTGGAACTGGCGAAGCTCGCCGGCGGAGAGCAGGCCGACCTCGACCAGGTCCGCGACCGACTCGAGCTGATAGGCATATTTGCCGATCCAGAACAAAGTGTGCAGGTCGCGAAGCCCGCCTTTGCCTTCCTTGACGTTGGGCTCGACGACATAGCGGCTGTCGCCCATCCTGATGTGCCGGGCCTCGCGCTCGTCGAGCTTCTCGGTGACATAGGTGCGAACGCCATTATCGGCGACCTCGCTCCAGAATCGCCGCGCCACTTCTTCGTAGATCGCCTCCTCGCCCCAGACGTAGCGCGCTTCGAGGATCGCGGTGCGCACGGTATGATCGGCGAGGCTCATGCGGATCACATCGTCGATCGAGCGGGTCGAATGGCCGACCTTGAGGCCGAGATCCCAAAGCAGATAGAGGATCGATTCGATCACCTGCTCGGTCCACCCGGTAGGCTTCCAGGGGGTGACGAAGCCGATGTCCACGTCGCTGTGCGGCGCCATCTCGCCGCGGCCATAGCCGCCCACCGCCATCAGCAGCAGCCGTTCGCCCGAGGTCGGGTTGTGGACCGGATGCAGCTTCTGGGTGACGAAATCGTGGACCAGGCGGACGATCTGGTCGGTGAGGAAGGCGAAGGCGGCGGCGGTCTCGATCCCGGCATAAGGGCGCTCGTCGAGCCGCGAGACGATCTCCGCGCGGCCCGCGGCAAGCGCGTCCTTGAGGATGATCGCCGCTTCGGCGCGATCCGCCGAAGCGAGCCGGTCGGCCACTGCGCGCCGGTCGATGATCGCGCGGCGCGCGGGGATCGAGGCGAAACGAGTCGCCATCAGTGCGAGTCCTTCGCGATCGTCTTCAGCCGATAGAGCATTTCGAGTGCCTCTCGCGGCGACATGGTGTCCGGCTCGGCCGCTTCCAAGGCGGCGCGGAGCGGATCGGGCGGGGGCGCCTCCTGCGCGGCCGCGGCGAACAGCGGCAGGTCGTCGAGTCCGGCGGCGATCCCGCCGGTCGCAGCGCGGCCCTGCTCGAGCTTGGCGAGCACCGACTTGGCGCGGGCGAGGACCGGGCCGGGAAGACCGGCGAGCTTGGCGACGGCGATTCCGTAGCTTCGGTCGGCGGGCCCCCTCGCGAGTTCGTGGAGGAGGACGAGATCGCCCTTCCATTCGCGCGCGCGGACATGGTGGAGCGACAGGGCGTCGAGCCGCTCCGCAAGGCGGGTGAGCTCGTGATAATGGGTCGCGAACAGGCAGCGGCAGCGATTGCGGTCGTGGATCGCCTCCACCACCGCCCAGGCGATGGCGAGGCCGTCATAGGTCGAGGTGCCGCGACCGACCTCGTCGAGAATGACGAAGCTCCGCTCGGTCGCCTGGGCGATGATCGCGGCGGTCTCGACCATCTCGACCATGAACGTCGATCGGCCGCGGGCGAGATTGTCGGAGGCGCCGACCCGGCTGAACAGGCGATCCACCAGGCCCATTTTCGCGCTGGTCGCGGGGACGTAGGATCCGGCCTGGGCGAGCAGGGCAATCAACGCGTTCTGGCGAAGGAAGGTCGATTTGCCGCCCATATTGGGGCCGGTGACCAGCCACAGCCGCTCCTGCTCGGACAGGCCGCAATCGTTCGCGACGAAGCGGCCGCCGCCGGCGCGGACCGCGGCCTCGACCACCGGATGGCGTCCCCCCTCGATCTCGAAGCAATTGTGAGGTGCGAAATGGGGCCGCGACCAGCCGTCCTCGCTGGCGCGCTCGGCGAGGCCCGCGGCGACGTCGAGCCTGGCGAGCGCATCGGCAGCCGCCGCGATCGGCTCGGACCGTTTCAGCGTCTCGGCGATCAGCTGCTCGAGATGCCGCGCCTCGATCTCGAGCGCGTGCGAACCGGCCTGCCCGACTCGAAGCGCCTGCTCGTGGAGATCGGGGGCGTTGAAGCGGACCACCCCGGCGAGGGTCTGGCGGTGGGTGAAGCCGGACTCGACATTCATCAATTTGTCCGCGTTCCGCGCCGGGACCTCGACATGGTAACCGAGCACGCCGTTGTGGCGGATCTTGAGCGCAGCGATTCCGGTCTGCTGGCGGTAGCGCGCCTCCAGGCTGGCGATCGCCCGCCGGCCCTCGCCGCCGGCGGCACGGAGCGCGTCGAGCGCGGCGTCATGGCCCTCGGCGATATAGCCGCCCTGCGCCGAGTCGATCGGCGGCGACGGCACCAGCGCCCGGGACAGCAGGTCGACCAGCTCGCCATGGCCCGTGAGCGAGGGCAGCAGGATGCCGAGCAGGCTCGGCTGATCCGGCAAGAGCGCAAGCCGCGCCTGCAGCCTTCGCGCCTCCTCCAGCCCGTCGCGCAGCTGGCCGAGATCGCGCGGGCCGCCGCGGCCGGCGACCAGCCTGCCGAGCGCCCGGCCGATATCGGGCAGCGCCTTGAGCTGGCGGCGAAGCAGCTCGCGGGCGCCGGAGTCGCGCTCGAACAGGGTGACCAGGTCGAGCCGCGCCTCGATTGCATCGCGGTCGAGCAAAGGCGCTCCGAGATCGGCGGCAAGCAGCCGAGCGCCAGCGCCGGTGACCGTCCGGTCGACCGCGGCGAGCAGGCTGCCGGCGCGGCTGCCGGACGACGAGACGGTGAGCTCGAGGCTCTCGCGGGTCGCTGCGTCGATCATCATATGATCTCCGGCGGAGCGCGGCACCGGCGGGCGCAGGAAGGTGAGCGATTCGCGCGCGACCTCGTCGAGATAGGCGAGCAGCCCTCCGGCGGCGCACAGAGCCGGCCGGTCGAACGCGCCGAACCCATCCAGGGTCGCCACCTCGAACCTCAGCTTGAGCCTGGCTTCGGCGGCAAGGCTGTCGAAGCCCGATCTGCGCTCGGTGACCTCGCGCGACGGGAGCGGCTCCGGCGAGACGATCTCCGATGGGCCGAGCCGCGCAAGCTCGGCGTCGAGCGCACCGGCGGGGATCGAACCAAGTTCGAATCGGCCGGTCGAGATGTCGGCAGCGGCAATCCCGTAGCGCTCGCCGACCCGGGTTACCGCGACCAGCCAGTTGGCTGCGCGCGAATCGAGCAAGGCCTCTTCGGTGAGGGTTCCGGCGGTCACGACCCGGACGATCGCGCGGTTCACCACCGATTTCGCGCCGCGCTTCTTCGCTTCCGCGGGCGATTCGATCTGCTCGGCGATGGCGACCCGGAAGCCGCCCTTGATCAAACGGGCGAGATAGGATTCGGCAGCGTGGATCGGCACCCCGCACA
The DNA here is from genome assembly GCA_028293055.1 of Alphaproteobacteria bacterium. Taxonomy (GTDB): domain Bacteria; phylum Pseudomonadota; class Alphaproteobacteria; order Sphingomonadales; family Sphingomonadaceae; genus Allosphingosinicella. The sequence continues at coordinate 4,057 of JAQGLD010000170.1, read as the reverse complement.
TCGGGATCGGCTCGCCGAGATGCTCGCCGCGGCTGGTCAGCGCAATGTCGAGGCAGGAAGCTGCCGCCTTGGCGTCATCGAAGAACAGTTCGAAGAAGTCGCCCATCCGGTAGAAGAGCAGGCAATCCTCGGTCTCGGCCTTGAGCGCGTGATATTGCGCCATCATCGGCGTCGCCGCTGGACTGTTACTCACCTGTGTGGCCATGGCGGCAGCGTAGAGGCAAGGCGCGCGCGGGGGAACGCCGAAATCACGCCCCTCCGGGTCTCATCGGCGCGGGGCTGCGCCGCCGCGGGGCGCGGCGCCCTTGCGAAGCCGAGGCAACAAGGTCAGAGCGAATTCAGGTGAGGCGGCAACGCAGGCATCGCCGTTACGGACAGCAGTCGAAGAAGAATGAGCCGGGAGAGCGCGGATGAGCGAAGGCAGCAACGTCAAGTTTTCGGATCAGGAAGCGCTCGACTTCCATTCGCAGGGGCGGCCCGGAAAGATCGAGATCATCGCGTCCAAGCCGATGGCGACCCAGCGCGACCTCAGCCTCGCTTATTCGCCGGGCGTCGCGGTTCCCGTGCTTGCGATCGCAGAGGATCCGGCCAAGGCCTATGACTATACCGCCAAGGGCAACCTGGTCGCGGTGATCTCGAACGGCACCGCGATCCTCGGGCTCGGCAATCTCGGTGCGCTCGCCTCCAAGCCGGTGATGGAAGGCAAGGCGGTGCTGTTCAAGCGCTTCGCCGATGTCGACGCGATCGACCTCGAGCTCGCCACCGAGGATACCGACGCCTTCATCAACGCCGTCGCGTTGATGGAGCCGAGCTTCGGCGGAATCAATCTCGAGGATATCGCTGCTCCCGCCTGCTTCATCATCGAGCAGACCCTGCGCGAGAAGATGAACATCCCGGTCTTCCACGACGACCAGCACGGCACCGCGATCATCACCGCGGCCGGACTGATCAACGCCTGCCACCTCACAAGGCGCGACCTCAAGGACATCAGGGTGGTGGTCAACGGCGCCGGAGCTGCGGCGATCGCCTGCACCGAGCTCATCAAGGCGATGGGCGTGCGCCACGACCACGTCCTGATGTGCGACCGCAAGGGCGTGATCCACAAGGACCGAACCGATCTCGACCAGTGGAAATCGGCCCATGCGGTCGAGACCGAGCGCCGCACGCTCCACGAGGCCTTGATCGGCGCCGACGTGTTCCTCGGCCTTTCCGCCGCCGGAGCGCTCAAGCCGGAATGGGTGGTCGAGATGGCGCCCCAGCCTATCATCTTCGCGATGGCCAATCCCGACCCGGAAATCTCGCCGCCCGACGCCAAGGCGGTGCGGCCCGATGCGATCATCGCCACCGGTCGCTCGGACTATCCCAACCAGGTCAACAATGTCCTCGGATTCCCGTTCATCTTTCGCGGTGCGCTCGATGTGCGGGCGACGACCATCAACGACGAGATGAAGATCGCGGCCGCCAACGCTTTGGCCGAACTCGCCCGCCAGCAGGTCCCCGAAGAGGTGGCGGCGGCCTATGGCGGCAAGGCGCACAGCTTCGGCCCCGATTATATCATCCCGGCGCCGTTCGACCCGCGGTTGATGGAGATCGTTCCCTCGGCCGTGGCGCAGGCGGCGATGGACAGCGGAGTCGCGCGATTCCCGATCAAGGACATGGCCGTCTATCGCACCCAGCTGCGTTCGCGGCTCAACCCGACCACCTCCATCCTGTCGCTCGCCTACGAGAGCGCCCGCGCCAATCCGAAGCGGGTGCTGTTCGCGGAGGGCGACGAGGATATCGTGCTTCGTGCCGCGATTGCCTTCCGGGACGGCGGCTACGGCATTCCGCTGCTCGTCGGGCGCGAGAACGTCCACGAGAAGCTGCGCGCGCTCGGAGTCGACGATCCCCACGAATTCCAGGTGTTCAACAGCCGCAATTACGAGCGGGTCCCCGAGCTGGCCGACCGGCTCTACGAAAGGCTGCAGCGGCGCGGCTATCTCCATCGCGAGGTCGACCGGATCGTCAACCAGGACCGCAACATCTTCGCCGCGACCCTGCTCGTCGCCGGCGAGGCCGATGTGATGATCACCGGAGTGACCCGGACCTACGCGCAGAATCTCAGGCAGATCATGCGGGTGATCAACGGCAAGAAGGGGATGACTCCGTTCGGAATCCACATTCTCGTCGGCCAGAGCCATACCGTGTTCATCGCCGACACGACGGTCACCGAGCGCCCGACCGGGGCGCAGCTCGCTGAGATCGCGATCAATACGGCGGGGGTCGCTCGCCGGATGGGGCACGAGCCGCGGGTCGCCTTCCTGTCCTATTCGAACTTCGGCAACCCCGAGGGCAATTATCTCGAGCGGATCCGCGACGGAGTCCATGTCCTCGACGGACGCGACGATGTCGATTTCGAATATGAAGGGGAGATGTCGCCAGACGTCGCGCTCAACCCGGCGATGCAGAAGGTCTATCCGTTCAGCCGGCTGACCGGCCCCGCCAATGTCCTGATCATGCCCGGCCTGCAGACTGCGAACATCTCGGCCAAATTGCTCCGCGAGCTCGGCGGCGATGCGGTGATCGGGCCGGTGCTCGTCGGAATGGAGCACCAGGTCCAGATCGCGCCGATGGCGGCGACCGCCTCGGACCTGGTCACTCTGGCGGTGCTGGCGGCCGGCGGGATCGTCAGATAATCTCTCCATCGCCGCGCGATGGAGAGGCTGGAGATCAGTTGGGGCGCCCGTCCGGGTTGTCGGGGGTGCTTCCGCCCGGAGTGGCGGAGCCGACCGCGCCGATATTGCCGAACAATTCCGCCCACAGGCTACGGCGGCGGCCAAGCGTCGGGGTCTTGTCGCCGCTCGGGCTGATCGAGGCGACCTGCTCCATGCCCTTGCGCTCGACCGCGGCGACATTGCCGGCCTGGTCGAAGCGGACGTGAAGGATGGTCTGGCTCTCGGGCTTGAGCGAGTTGAATGCCATGTTCTTGGTGTTGCGCGAGACGTAATACCAGTCGTTCGGAGTGAATTCGCCGGTGAAGCTCGGCCGGCCGATCGATGCCATCACCGAATCCCGATTGTCGACTCCGGGCTGGATCGCCGAGACCAGGGTGTCGTCGATCAGGAAGCCCTGGCGGTCGCGAACCGCGGTACAGCCGCCGCTGAGCAGGGGCAAAGCGAGCGCCCCCGCGATGACAAGGCTACGACCGAGGATCATGTTGAAAACTCCTGAAACCTTCGCCGAAGCCGCCCCGCTCCGACGCCGCCTTGCGGCGGCAATGGGAATGCCCAATATCCGACATATGCTGAATGGCGCAAGTACGCCGCCTGGAGACAAGATGACCTTTCTCGATCGCATCTTCCGCACTCGGCGCGACTCGGCCGCGCTGCGGCCGCTCTACGATTCGATCGTCGCGATCGGACGCGATCCGTCCTGGTATCGCGAGGGTGCGGTTCCCGACACGGTCGACGGCCGCTTCGACATGGTTTCGGCGATCTTCTCGCTAGTTCTGCTCAGGCTCGAACGCGAGGGAGATGCCGCGAGGCGCGAATCGGTCCAGCTCACCGAAATCTTCATCGACGACATGGATGCGTCGCTCCGCCAGATCGGAATCGGCGATTTCGTCGTCGGCAAGCATGTCGGGAAGATGATGGGCGCGCTCGGCGGCCGGCTCGGCGCCTTCCGTTCGGCCCAGGGCGATCTCGCGCCGGCGGTCCGTCGCAACATCTTTCGAGATTCGCCCCCATCGGAAGACCGGCTGAGCTGGGTGGCGGGCCGGCTCGATCTTTTCGCGGCCGGGCTTGGCGACTTGCCGCTCGACGCGCTGGTGGACGGAAAGCTGCCGACTCTATGACGACTCCCGAATTCAGCCGCGCCTACAATGTCGACACGCTGGGCTCCGCGCCGCGCCAGGTGAGCATCGTCGCCGAGCCCGCGGAACGCGCTGCGCTCGCCGCCCGCTTCAACCTGATTGCGATCGATTCGCTTTCGGCCGAGGCGGAGCTGGTCCGCTCGGGCGATACGATCAGTGCGACCGGCACGCTGAGGGCCGAGGCGATCCAAAGCTGCGTCGCCAGCG
>JAQGLD010000136.1 GCA_028293055.1 Alphaproteobacteria bacterium | reverse complement strand
GTCTTGCAGGTCCGATATCCCTTCACCAGAGAACCGGTCTCGAGGAAGCGTTTGCAGATGAGCTTGTCGCGCCCGTCGACCGCTTTCTCGGGCTGTCTCGGGGCGGCCGAAGCTGCGGCTGCCACGGCTGCGAGCAGGCCGACGGAGGCAAGCAAACGATTCATGGTTCGAATCCCCCGGATGACGATCGCTTCGCGATCAGTTGCAGGTGCCGCGTTCGGAAGAGGCGCAGGAGCCGGAGCCGATGCTCGCGCGGATATTCTCGCGCTCGGCATCCCATTCGCGCTTGGGCTTGCAGGACCGGGTTCCCTTGACCAGGGATCCGGTCTCGACGAAGCGCTTGCAGATCATCTTTTCGCGGCTGTCGCTGGCCTTCTCCGACTTCTCGCGCGGAGCGGCGAAAGCAGCGGTAGCGACGAGACCCAGCAAGGCGGCGGAAGCAAGCAGACGATTCATCTATCGAATCCCTCGGAAGAAAACCCTGAGGGAACTATAGCTTAGCGTCGATTATCGGGCAAGATCGACGATCTCGGCCAAAATCTCCGCTTCTCAAGCACAAAAAAAAGGGGGTGGGCCGAAGCCCACCCCCTGGATGAAAGCGATCCTAGGATCAGAACTTCAGGCGCGCACCCACCGCGAAGCGGCGACCCAGCGCGTCGTAGGTCGACGGATAGGTGTTGCCGCTGTCGAAGCTGGTCGAACCGATGGTCGAGCCGACGATCGGAGGCTGCTTGTCGAGCAGGTTCTGGACGGTGAGCGTCAGGTCGAAATTGTCGCTCACTGCGAACCGGGTGGCCAAATCGAACCAGTTATAGGCGGAAATCCGGCCGAAATTGTGCGTCTCGCCGGCAAGCGCCCCAGTGGCGATCGTGCCGTTGAAGGTCACGAAGCCGGGCTCGACACGCATTTTCGAGACATGCCTCCACAGCAGCGACACGTCGATCTTGTCGAAGCTGAGGGTGGTGCGCTGGTTCCAGGTGAATTTCGGCTGCAGTGAGCCCGGCGCCGAATTGGGGCCGGCGGAGCCGGGCGAGCCGCAATTGGGCGAATAGAGCCCGACGCACTCGCGCGGCGCCGACGCCGGAACCGCTGTGCCCGCTCCAGGATAGCCCGGCGGAATGACCGATCCCGGGACGATCGCCTGGAATTCCGAGCGATGGGTCCAATTGCCGTTGAAGGTGAAGTTGAGCTTCGCGAAGCCCAGATTGCGTCGATAATTGAGTCCGACATCGACTCCGTCCGTCAGGATACGGCCGGAGTTGGACAGGGAGAAGACCAGCCCGCCGACGGACGCCGGATCGCCCGAAAGGTCTCCGGTCACCGGGTTGCGGCGGAAGAAGCGGCAGAATGGGTTGTTGACGCTGGCGGCGGTGATTCCGCTGGCATTGGCGTCGCCGAAGCAGGCGTTGACTACGTCGCCCGGGGTCGGCTGCGAAATCGCGTGGTTGATCCTGATATGGTAATAATCGGCAGTGATCGAGAGGCCGGGCACGAAGTCCGGCTGGAACACCAGGCCGACCGTGTAGCTGTCGGCTTTCTCCGGCTTCAGATAGGTGCCGCCGGCGGTGGTCGAATTGGCCTGGGCCGCGGTCGGGTTCGGAATGGTCCCGATCGAGGCCGCGGGCGCGCCCTGGAGGAGGCAGACTGCTTTGAGATTGGCGTTGGTCAGCGGACCGGAATAAGTGATCACCCCCGCAGTGTTGCGCGTCGTCCGGCACGGATCCGTCGTCAGGTTGGTCAGGCCGATGTTCGAAGGCGCGAACAGCTCGTTGATATTCGGAGCGCGAACCGCGCGCTGATAATTGCCGCGAAGCTTGAAGCCAACCACCGGCTCCCAGGTGCCGGCCGCCTTCCACGTGGTCGTGTTGTAGGTCGGATCTCCCGGCGCATGGACCTTGTAGTGAGAATAGCGCAGTCCAGTCTCGAGCGTCAGGCTGTGGAAGAGCGGCCGATCCTCGACCAAAGGCGCGATAAGCTCGCCAAAGGCTTCGGACACCTCATAGGCACCCTGGAAATTCGGCACCGCGCCGCCGGCGCCGCCGAGCTCGCCGGCGCTCTGCGCGAGTATGTCGGCGGTCTGCGACGCGGTATAGTGACGATATTCGGCGCCGACCCCGAAGGCGATCGGGTCGTTGGCGAACGGCGAGGACGCACCGAAATCGCCGCTGATCAGGGCGCGAGCCTGGCCAAGTCCGGTCTTCTGCGTCGTACTGCTGTTGGCGGTAAGATACGACACCATCGCAGGCGTGACCGATCCGTCCGCTCCGAAGATGTTGAGCGGCACGCAGCCCGTGCCGGCGGTCGGCGAAGCGCCGCCTGCCGCGAGGGTCGACGCCAGGCCGTTCACTGGAGTGATGACGGTCGGGGACGGCCCGAGATTGCAGCTGCTCGCGCTGGTCGAGTAGAGCGCGGTGCGGACTCGGGAGGTCAGGATATAACCCTGCAGCGTCTGCCGGTTCTCGGATTCGCCGTAGGAGCCCGACAGATCCAGGTTGATCGATTTGGTGAGCCCGACCTTCAGGCCCGCCCGGTAATCGAACATCTGGGTGACGAATTCCGACACGCGCGGCCCGGCCTCGGTGAACCGGCGCCCGATCTGCGTGGTGAACGCGCGGAATGCCGGATCGGTTGGGCTGGTCGCGGCCGCCGCCGCCGCGCATTGCGCCGGGGTCAGGGTCTGGACTCCGACCGTGGACGGATCGAAATCGTTGGTCGCGCAGAATTGCGCCCGTGCCGCGGCGGGCAGGAACGGGTTGCTCACTGGGATGAGTGCTACCGAGCTGAACACGCCGGACGGCGCGACAATCGTATTGACGACGTTCTTAGAGAACAGCCCGCGCGTGTAGAGCTCGATATTATCGGCCACGTCGTAATGGCCGGCGCCATAGATATTGTAGCGTTTGAACGGCGTCTGGAAGATATTGTACGGGTTGAAGTTGAAGTTGACGACCGGAAGCTGGAGCGCACCGGTCGACGGGTTGATCTGGTTGAACACCGAGCCGAGGGTGAAGCGCCCTGGAACGGTGGTGCCCGAACCGCCGGCATGGCCGGTCGTCGAGGTATAATTGTTGATCGAGAAGCGGCGTGCCCCCTGATAGACTGGGTCGGCCTTCTGATATCCGATCGAGAGCACCGCATTGCCGCGCCCGTCGTCGAAATTGGCGCCGATCGTTGCGTCCGTCCGCATCACATTGCCGTCGCCGCGCTGGGTGATCTGCTCGCTCGCGGAAACTTCCACCCCCGCGAAATCCTGGCGAGTGATGAAGTTGATGACTCCCGAGACCGCGTCGGCACCGTAGGTCGTCGCGGCGCCGCCGGTCAGCGTGTCGACCCGCTCGACCAGAGCAAGCGGTATATTGTTGAGGTCGACGCGGCCGACCGTGCTCGACGGAGTGATCCGGACATTGTCGAGCAGGACGAGGTTGCGGAAATTGCCGAGGCCGCGAAGATCCGCGAAGGCGGCGCCGCCATTGCCGTTATTGACCGCGGAACCGATGCTGGGAACCGCGCCGGGAAGGTCTCGAAGCACTTCTTCGGCAGTGTTGGTCTGACGAAGCTGGAGCTCATCGCGGCCGACGACCGCTACCGGCGACGAGGCCACGAGGTTGGGGTTCTTGATCAGGGTGCCGGTCACCACGATTTCACCCCCTGAGTCCTCGGCAGGGGCAGCCGAGTCCTGGGTTTGCGCGCCGACCGGCTGGCCGGCGGAGTCCGCAGCGGCCGGAGTGCCGGACGAAGCCGGCGGCGGCGCATCCTGCGCCCAGGCAGGGGCGGCCATGGCAACTCCTGCGATGATCGTGGTGGCGAGCAGACTTCCCTTGAGACTGAGCTTCGACATCTGAATCCCCTTTGTGCCTTTTGAGACAATTGTCCTGCAGCCGAAAGGCGCAGCAATTGCCCCACAAAGAGGGTCGTTAATTCAGTACTTGCATGATAAGGAAGCCGCCTTCACGACTTTTGAAGCAATTGATCGTCACCATGGCAACCTTGTCACAGTAAATATACAATGACTATTGTATTGGGTACACACGGTTATCTTGATAAGTATACACCGGTGTCAAATCCTGGCAGAAATGAAGACGCAACCCCCGCCGTGACCTTGATTTCCTGCCGGTCGGTCTGGGTGCTGTGCGAATCGTCGGTTCGAACGCAGCGGCCGCCAGTGGCTCGCGCTGGGGGCCTTGTTCCCATCGACCCGCTCTTGAGTATACAGTTATGTGCAATATCTGGGCGACGGATGCGGAGACCGGGGATGCGGGGACCACCATGACCGATGCGGACTCACGGCCGGCCTCGGCTCGCCGCAGGATCCTTGTCGCGGCCCGGGAGCTGCTGCGCGAAGACTCCTTCGCGCAGTTCAGGATCGAGCGCGTGGCGGGCCGGGCGGGGCTGACCCGCCGCACCGTCTACAATCAGTTCGACGACCGCGAAGCGCTCTACCAGGCCTCCCGACTCGAATTGCTCCAGGCGTTCGAGTTCGATCTGCCATCGGAGGTGCCGCCGGAGCGCGAGCCGCTGGCCAGCCTCGAAGCCTTCTTCCGCGAGGCGCTCGAAGTCTTCATCCGGCCCGAACATATCGAAGTTCAGGCGAGCCTGCTGCGCGACGGCGCAACCATGGCATGGCTGGCGAGGCTCTATCAGCTGCGGGTCGAAAGGCCGCTTCGGATCACCCTCGAAAGCTATCTCCTCTCGGACGAAAATGCGTTCAGCCTGGTGCCTTCGGATGCCCGTTTCCTGGCGTTCGACGGGGTCGAGATGCTCAAATCCTCGACATGGAGAAATCCCCAGCCGGCTTTCACCTGTCGCGAGCTTGCACTCATCTTCCTCGATCGCCTTCAGGCCAAGCATCGCGCCGCAGCGT
>JAQGLD010000127.1 GCA_028293055.1 Alphaproteobacteria bacterium | reverse complement strand
GTCCGTCGCCGGCATGACGTTGATGATCACAACCGTCGCAAGCAGGCCGATGATGACCAGGACGACCATAAGCTCGACCAGGGTGAAGCCGGATTCGTCACCCCGGCTCCCGGATACGTCACCCCTGCGTGGGCCGGGGTCTCGTCGAGCCACGCCGTGACGTCGACGGGGCAGGTCACGGCCCTTCGCCATGAGGTCCCGGCCTTCGCGGGGATGACGGATCATTTTCACCTTATGCTCCCGGCCAGAGTGTCGAGCTGCAGGATGGGCAGCAGGATCGACAGGACGATGAGGGCGACGACCGCGCCCATGACGATGATGATCGCCGGCTCGAGCAGCGCAAGAGCCGTGGCGGTGAAGGAGTCGAACTCGCGCTCGAGATAGTCCGCGGCGCGCTCGAGCATCAGGTCGAGACGGCCGCTCGCCTCGCCGCTCGCCGCCAGATAGACAAGCAGGGGCGGGAAGATACCGGCCTTGTTGAGCGCACCCGACAGGCTGCCGCCGGTGCGGACCGATTCGGCGATGTCTGCGCTCGCCTCGCGAAGCGCCCGGTTGTGGACGGTCTGAGTGGTCAGCCTGAGCCCCTCGAGCAAAGGCAGGCGGCTCGCCACCATGGTCGACAGGGTCCGCGCCATCCGCGCGGCGTGGAGATCGCGCACCAGGCGTCCGAACAGGGGCAGCCTGAGCAGAAAGCGGTCGGCGCGCAGCCGCAGCGACTCGTCGCGCATCGCCCGGGCGACGACGAATATCGCGAGCGCCACCGCAAGCAGGATCGCCCACCACCAGCGCGCCAGGAAGGTCGACAGGCCGATCACCATTCGGGTGAGCAGCGGCAGCGTCTGGCCGATATCCTCGAACTGCTCGACCACCTTGGGAACGACGAATACCATCAGCGCGAAGACGACGAAGGCCGCCACCGCCGCAAGCACGATCGGGTAGGCGACTGCGCTCAGCACCTTGCTGCGAACCTGCGCCTGGCGCTCGAGCAGGTCGGCGAGCCGCTCGAGGATCACCGGCAGGGTCCCCGAGCTTTCGCCGGCGGCGACCATGCCGCGATAGAGCGGCGGAAAGCTGGCCGGCTCGCGCGCCATCGCCTCGGACAGCCGGCGGCCTTCGAGCACCGATCCGTGGACCGATAGCAGGACCAGTCGGATATGCTCCTTCTCGGTCTGGCGCGCGATCGTGCGCAGGGCTTCCTCGAGCGGACTGACCAGAGCGAGGGTGGCGAGCTGGCGGGTGAAGATGGTGAGCTGCTTGGCACCGAGCCGGCGGCGCGCGAACAGGTTGCGCGAGAGCAGCGGCTCGGCGGCGGTGCCGGTGCCGGCCTCGACCTTGATGACGAACAATTTGCGCGAGTCGAGCTTGGCCCGGGCCGCCTCGGCGCTGTCGGCGCGGACCGATCCGCGCTTCTCGCGCCCCGCAACATCGAGGGCGAGATAGTCGAAGTCAGACATTCTCGCTCCCGCGCCGCGAGATGCGGATCGCTTCCTCGGCAGTGGTGACCCCTTCGACGACCAGCGCGGTCGCGGCCGCCGCGAGATTGGGCGCTGCCCGGAAGGCATGGTCGGCGATCGCCGATTCGTCGGCATCGGCATTGATCAGCCGGCGGATGGTATCGTCGATGCGGACCGCCTCGAACACGCCGATGCGGCCCTTGTAGCCGGTCTGGCTGCATTCGGGGCAGCCGCGGGCGCGGTAGACTATCGTGTCGCGCGGCACGCCGAGCAGGTCGCCGGCATCCTCGGCCGGTCCTGCCTCCCGGCAGACCATGCAAAGCCGCCGCACCAGCCGCTGGGCGATTACTGCGCGGACGGTGGAGGCGAGCAGGAAGGGCTCGACCTTCATGTCCCGCATCCGGGTGATCGCGCCGATCGCATCGTTGGTGTGTACGGTGGAAAGGACGAGATGGCCGGTGAGCGAGGCCTGGACCGCAATCTCAGCGGTCTCGCGGTCGCGAATCTCGCCGACCATGACCACGTCCGGATCCTGGCGAAGGATCGCGCGGAGCCCGGCGGCGAAGGTCAGGCCGACCTTGGCATTGACCTGGGTCTGGCCGACCCCATCGACCGCATATTCGACCGGATCCTCGACGGTGAGGATGTTGCGGCTGCCGTCGTTGAGCAGGCGAAGGCCGGCATAGAGGCTGGTCGTCTTGCCCGATCCAGTCGGGCCGGTGACCAGGACGATTCCGTTCGGCTCGGCCAAGGCCTGGCGGTAGAGATCGTGTATCCGCTGGGGCATTCCGAGCGAGTCGAGTCCGATCCCGGCATTCTCCTTGTCGAGGATACGAAGCACCACCCGTTCGCCGCCGCGGCTCGGCAGCGTGGAGACCCGCACGTCGAGCAATTTGCCGCCGAGGGTCAGTCCGATTCGCCCGTCCTGTGGAAGCCGGCGTTCGGCGATGTCGAGCCGGGCCATGACCTTGATCCGACTGACCACGACCGAGGCGACATGGGCGGGCATGCGCAGGGTCTCGCGAAGCACGCCGTCGATCCGCATCCGGACTACAAGTCCCGATTCATAGGGCTCGATATGGATGTCGGAAACTCCGCGCCGCGCAGCGTCGGCGATGATACCGTTGATCAGCCGGATCGCAGGCGCGTCGTCGGCGCTGTCGAGGAGATCCTCGGCGGTCGGAAGGTCGCTGGCGAGATGGCTGAGCTCGTCGCCGAAGCCGAGTGAGCCGGCCGCGTCCGCCGCCGCCTGGCCGTCGACCGCATAGCGCTCGGACAGGATCCGGTCGAACTCTTCCATACCTGCGGGGCTGACCTCGAACCCTCGGGCGAGGACCCGCCGCGCCTCGACCAGGGCGCGGGGATCGGCGCCCTGACGCATGGCGAGCCTGAGCCGCCCCGCCTCCTCGCCGACCACGGCCAGCCCGAACCTTTTGGCGAAGCCGTAAGGCAGGCGGGGCGCCACGAGATCGACCCCGGCCTCGCTCATCGAGGAGTACCTGCCGGGGGGACCGCAGCTGCCGGTGGCGCCACGACGGGCGGCCTGGTCACCCGGCTGCCCGGCCGGACCGGGCCGGACGTCGTCGGATAGGTGGCGGGATCGACGGGTCCGGGCGGCGGCGGCGGCGGAATCGGGGGAACTGCTCCCATATATTCCCGGACCAGCTCGTCGATGCTCGGCTCCTCGTTGGGATGGAGCCGATAGAGGTCGTCGCGAATATAGCCGTAGCGCCGTTCGGTCATCGCACGGGCGTCCTCGGCGGTGCGAAGAATGGTCGGGCGGATGAACACCATCAGATTGGTCTTCTCGCGACTGCGGCTCTTCGAGCGGAACAGCGCACCGAGCACGGGTATGTCGCTGAGGAAGGGGATGGCCTGGATCGTCTTGCGCTCATTGTCGTCGAGCAGGCCGCCGATTCCGACGATGTCGCCGTCGTCGACGCTGATCGTCGTTCGGATCTCGCGCTTGTTGAGGATGAGGTCGCTGCCGTTGGTGGAAACCGGCCCGGCGATCGAGCTCACCTCCTGCCTGAGGTCGAGCTTGATCGTGTCGCCGGCGTTGATCTGCGGCTTGACCTCGAGCGTGATGCCGACATTCTCGCGCTGGACGGTGCGGAACTGATTGTCGAAATTCTGGCTGAGGGCCTCACCGGTCGTGATCGGAATTTCCTGGCCGACGAGGATGCTGGCCTGCTGATTGTCGAGCGTCATGATCGACGGGGTCGACAAGATGTTCGACTTGCTGTCCGATTTCGCCGCGTTGATGATGGCTCCGAAGATCGCGTCGCCGGCGCGGAAGGCGATCCCGCCGATGCCGCCCGAGGTCGCGAGGAGCGATTGGGCCGCGGCCTGCTGCAACGTGTCCGCGATCGTGGAGCTCTGGTTGGTGGTCACGACCTGCCCGTTGACGGTCGTCGTCGAGGTGCGCAGCCGGTCGGCGGCGATCGCTCCGGCGATCGTCGCCAGGTTCGGATTGGCGTTGGAGTAATTGGTGACGAGGAACGGCGAGCCGGTCCCCTTGATCGGCGCCGACAGCAATTGAATGCCAAGCTGCTTTGCCGCTGTGTCCGAAATCTCGACGATGATCGCCTCGACCAGTACCTGGCGGCGGCGGGTGTCGAGTTGGCGGATAACCTCGCCGAGCGAGCGCTGGATGTCGGCCGGGGCTGCGATAACGATTGCGTTGGCGCCCTCGAAGCGAGTGACGACGGCGTTGCGGGCGCCGAAGATGCCGTTGCCGCTGGGCCCAGCCGCCTGACTGCTGGGCTGCGGAGTCGGCGCCGCGCCCTCGCTCATCTGCGCGGTCTGCTGGCCGGAGCCGGTACGCGAGGATGAAACGTTGGCGGTTGGGCGCAAGCCCTGATTGGTCGGCGGGGGAGTCACCGCCTGCCCGACCAGCTGCTGGAGGACAGGCAGCAATTGGGCGGCGTCGGCATGATCGAGGAAGATCACCCTGATCTCGCTGCCGCTCGCGGCGCGGCGGTCGAGCTCCTCCGCCATCGCGGCGAGGCGGGCGACCGTGCCCGGGTCGCCGCGAAGTGCGATCGCGTTGGAACTGTCGACCGGAACTACGATCGCCGGCTTGCCGCCTGGCCCGCCGCTGCCCTCCATCAATGCGTTGAGCGAAGCCGCGATCTCTCGAGCCCCGGCATTGTGGAGCGCGACGATCCGCCCGGTCGAGTTGTCGCGGTCGATGCTGGCGAGAAGCTGGCGGATGCGCGACACATTGTCGGCGAAATCGGCGACGATGACGGTCCGCCCGTTGGCGGTGATCGAGCCGTCCTTGCTGACCAGGGGGCGAAGGCTCTCGACCGCGGCCGGGCCTTCGATGCTGCGAAGGCGGAAGATCTCGGTGACGAAATTGTTCGGGCTGCCGCGTCGGCCTAGGCGGGCCCCGGTGCTGACCGCGGTCGCGACCGGCTGGATTCGAAAGCCGCCGCCCTCGATCGGCACCGCAATCAGCGCATTGGCGCGAAGCGTCGACAGGAAGAGCTCGAAATATTCCGAACGCGACAGCGGCCGCTGGGTGACGACCGAGACCTTGCCCTGCACCAGCGGATCGACAACGAAGGTGCGGCCGGTGACCCGCGCCGCATCCTGGATGAAGGCGCGAATGTCGGCCTCGCGAAAGTTGACGACATATTGCGACCAGGCGGGCGCCGCCGGCAAAGCGAGCGAGAGTGCCAGGGCTGCGATAAGCTTCTTCACTGGCGGCTTCCCGGGCGCAGGGTCATGACTCGGCCGTTGCGCTCGACCTGCAGGACAATCGGCCCGGAGCCGATCTGGCCGCCGAGATCCCGCGCCTGTTCGGGAGAGCTGATTCGTCTGCCATTGGCTGCGATGATCACGTCGCCGGGCGCGAGGCCGGCGGCACGGAAGGCATTGCCGCTGCCTTGCGGGAAGACGGTGACTCCGGTCATCTGCCGTCCGTTGGTGCGCGGCTGGAAATTGATCTCGGTTGCCGGATTGCCCGCCGGGACAGGAGCGGTCGCGACCGGCGGCGGCGCCAGCGTCGGCATGACGGGCCCCGTCGGGGGCGGAGCCGGACCGCCGGGCACCGGCGTGCCCTGGGATTGATCCATGAACAATTGTTCCGTGGTGCCGCCGCGATCGATCGTGACGCTGTCGAAGTCCACCGACTTGAGCCGGACTCCGGGAACGATTTCCTCGCCGACCGCGATGCTGCTCTGCTTGCCGTCGGGCGTGGCGATGATCGCCGAGCCCCGCCCGGTCGCCTCGTCCTGGCGGATTCCGAACAGCTGAAGGCTGAGCGAGGTCACGACTACCGCTCCGCCCTGGGGGGCGAGGCGGAAGAAGGGATCGAAATCGAGCGGCACCGAAGCCGCCGGAACGGCCCGCAGCGACGCCATGGTCCGCCAGTCGCCGACCGGACCGACCGGAGTGAGGATCGTCCAGAACAGGCGCGCACATTGAAGCGCGAGCAGCGACAACAGGGCCAACTCGAGCAGGGTGTAGACGTTGGCACGCGGGACGCGCAGCAACAGCCGGCGCGCACGCGGATCCAAGGCTGAACGCATCAACGACTCCCCACTCAACTGCCCGGCGGCGCTGGCGCCGAAAATTGCACATCTACGCCAGTATTTTGACGCCTCCAGCGCCGGATCGAGGTTCCCAGCTTTTCGCCAGCCGCGCAAGCGCGATGTGCCGCATCGGGTCAGTCGGAGTCAGCGGGCGATCAGCAACCAGATCGGCCAGGCGGCAAGCGCCATCAGGGCACCGAGGGGCAGCCGGTCGGTCGCCGCCACCTTGCCGCCGCGCAACCGCCTGAGCGTGAGCACGGCCAGCCCGATCAGGCCGGCTCCGAGCAGGACGATGGGGAGCTGGGCCCAGCCCAGCCAGGCTCCGATCGCGGCGAACAGCTTGGGGTCGCCGCCCCCAAGCCCGTCGCGGCCGCGGATACGCCGGTAGAGGAAGCCGATCGCGGCCAGGCTGGCGAAGCCCGCGGCGGCCCCGATCAGCCGGTCGGCGAGCCCCGGCCCGATCCCGATGGCCGCAGCCGCGAGGCCGGCCGGGACCAACGGCAGGGTCAGCCGGTCCGGCAGCCATTGATATTCGACGTCGAGCGCTGCGAGCAGGAACAGCCACCAGCCGAGAAGGGCGGTGAATAAAGCGAGCGGCAGCGGATGGGCGAGGATCGCAGTTACCGCGATGACCGCTCCGCCGAGCTCGATCGCGAGGTGGCGAGGGTCGATCGCAGCGCCGCATTTCCGGCATTTCCCCCTCTGCACCAGCCAGGACAGGATCGGGACCAGCTCGACCAGGCTGAGCGATCGCCCGCAATGGTCGCAACGCGAACGGCCCCGAATCACCGACCGGCCCTGCGGCCAGCGGATCAGGGTCGCGGCGAGGAAACTGCCGATGATCGCCCCGAGCAGGAATCCGACTGCGGTCGCCGCGGAGCCCGTGACAGGCCCGATCCGGTCGGCAAGGCCGGTCAAGGCGGCGGATGTCCCCACGTCGCCCTGCTAGGCAGAGGCAAGGATGCGCAGGGCCTGGACCAGATGGGGCCGGTCGATCATCTTGCCTTCCAGGGAGAGGACGCCGGCGCCAGGATTGGCCTCGAAGGCCGCAACCACCGCGCGCGCCTGGGCAATTTCCGACTCGCTCGGGGTGAAAGCGGCGTTGATCACAGCGATCTGGGCCGGATGGATCGCCATCATCCCGCTGAAGCCGTCGCGGCGGCCGCGCGCGGCATAAGCCGCGAGCCCGTCGAGGTCGCGATAGGCCGGATAGACCGTCTCGATCGCCGCGACAGCAGCAGCGGCGGCGCCGTACAGGCATAGCGAACGGGCCAGCTCGATCGGCTGGGTATAGCGGCCGTCCTCCTCCCGGGCGGCGGCAGCCCCGATCGCGGCCGGGAGATCCTCCGCGCCCCAGGTCAGGCCGGCGAGGCGCTTGGCACCGGCATAGGAGCCGAGTTGGAACATCGCAGCTGCCGTCTCGGTCGCGATCGGCAGGATCAGGCTGGTGACATTGCCGAGCGCGGAGAGCCGGCGAGCAAGCTCGTCGACCGAAGCGCCGCCCTCGGCCTTGGGAAGCACGATCCCGTCGGGATGCGATGCCAGTACCGCCTCGAGGTCGCGATCGGCCTCCGGGCCGCCGATCGGGTTGATCCGGACCCAGAGGTTCGCGCCTTGGTGGGCTGCGAGGAACCCGGCAACCTCGCGCCGTGCGTGATGCTTGGCACCGGGAGCGACCGAATCCTCCAGATCGAGGATGAGCGCGTCGGCGCCGAGGCCGAGCGCCTTCTCCATGCGCTCGGGCCGGTCTCCGGGGACGAAGAGAAGGGAGCGCAATCGCATCGTCAGTCTCCGGCCCGCGTCGGCCGCCGCTGCAGCAGGGCGGTCCGCTCGCAGATGCAGACGAGCTCGCCGCGCTGGTTGAGCATGCGGTGCTCGAAGGTGACCAGTCCTGCATCGGGGCGCGACTTGCTGTCCCTGAGACCGATCACTTCGCTTTCGGCGCCGAGCGTGTCGCCGATGAAGACCGGCTTGGGCATCCGCAACTTGTCGTAGCCGAGATTGGCGACGAGAGTCCCCAGCGTGGTGTCGCCGACCGACAGGCCGACCATCAGGGCGAATGTGTAGGTGCCGTTGACGACGATGCGACCGAACTCCGTCCCCGCGGCATATTCGGAATCGAGATGAAGCGGCTGCGGATTGTGGGTCAGCGCCGATACCAGGACATTGTCCGTCTCGGTGACGGTGCGGTGCGGCTGATGGCTGAGCCGATCGCCGATCGCCCATTCGTCGTAGAAGCGGCCTGTCATGGCGCTACCGCGTCACCCCGGCGCAGGCCGGGGGCTTGTCGAGCCGCGCCGCCACATCTGGTCCTGGGATCCCGGCCTTCGCCGGGATGACGAAAGATTCTCATGCCTCCCCCTCCTCAACCCGAGCCAGCAATGTCCCCTCGCTGACCTGCGCACCTTCTTTGGCATCGAGCAGCGTCACCACCCCGTCGAACGGCGCGGTCAGGCTGTGCTCCATCTTCATCGCCTCGAGCGTGACCAGCTTCTGGCCCTTCGTCACCGTCTCGCCCTGGCTGACATCGACCGCGATAACCCGGCCCGGCATTGGCGAAATCAGGTCGCCGCCCG
>JAQGLD010000125.1 GCA_028293055.1 Alphaproteobacteria bacterium | reverse complement strand
CGGATTGGTCACGGTACCTTCGATCTTGAGATCGGCGCCCCATTCGCTGTTGATCCCGAGGCCGGTGACGGTGAGGCGGTTGCGCGCCGCGACATCGAGGTCGAGCCGCCACGGCCTCGCTTCCTTTTCCTCCGGAGCCTCGTCGGCGGGACGGTTGAGCTCGCGGACCGGCAAGCGGCTGATCTGCGACGCCGCGGTCGCGACTCCGAGCTTGAAGCTCCCGCTGTTGAGCGCGACCTTGCCGGAGATCGTCCCTCCGGCGCCGTCCGAGCGGATCCGGATCGGCCCGGTAACCTGCGCCTTGATGTCGTCGCGGTCGAGCAATTGCGCGGCCTGAGCGTCGAGCGTCAGGTCCATGCCGAACCCGTTGGCCGCGCCGAGATCGAAAACGCCCTTGCCGGAGACCGTTCCGCCCCGCTTGGTCGTGCCGCTGAAGCTGTCCAGGGCCAGGCGTGAGCCGCCGAAACGGCCCTGCGCGGTCACGTTCTGGAGGACCATGCCGGTGACCGCGCTCTCCACCCGCGCACCCTGCGCGCGCAGCGAGCCGACGATGTCGGGATGATCGAGCGAGCCGCGCGCGTCGGCTGCGACCGCGACCGGACCGCTGACGTCGAGCAACTCGATTCCGGTCAGCCGCCACAATGTATCGGCGGGCCCGTTATAGCGCAGTTGCGCGAAGATCGGCGCCGCAAAGAGCTGGCTTGCCAGGCTGGACCCGCCGGAGATCGGGCCGATGCGTGCCTGGGCGCGGCCGATCACCGTTCCGCCGCTGGCTGCGATCGCGCGGATTCCCGCGTGGCCGTTCTGCAGTCGTGCCGCGAGCGCGATATCGACCGGCCTGGAAGACAGGACAAGGCCCGATCGGGTGAGGCCGCTGATCCTGAGATCGGCCGCGCCGCTCGGCTGCGCGCCATTGCCAGGGAATCGGTAGCTGAGCGTGCCCGAAGCGCTGCCGCCGAGGCCGAGCTGCGACGAGAAGATGTCGAGCACCGACAGCGGCATCTTCTCCATTCGCGCGTCGAGCTCGGTCCGGACATCGCCGAGGAAACCCGAGACGCTGGCGCTTCCGCCGGAGAAACCAAGCGAAGCCGAGGCGATACGCCAGCCGTCCGCCTCCTGGACAAGCACGGCGGGCTGGGTGAGCTCGATCGGCCGCCGATCGAGATTGCCCTTGCCGCTCACCGAGACCCGTGCGGGCGTGACATCCGCAACCCCGGCGAAGGCGAAGCTGTTGCCGCGATTGCCGGCGATGCTGAAATCGATCCGTCCCGATCCGGCGCGGAGCTCGCCATTGGCATCGACCCTGGCGATCGAAAGCGCGCCTCGGCTTACCCCGCGGGCGGTGACGCTGCCCCGCATCGAGGTTCCGGCGGGGTCGAGCAGGAGCACCGCCTGCAACCTGCCACTGCGAATCGTGATTCGCGGCGGCCCGGCGAATCGCGCGGCGGTGGCGGTGAGATCGAGGCTGATCCGCTGGACCGTGCCGATAGGGTCGAATCCGATATGGCCGCCGACTCCGCCGCCCGTCACGTCGAGCCGGCCGGTGAAGCCGCCGGGATCGGAACGCAGGCTGCCGGTCGCCCGAGTGGCCGAGACATCGAGCGACGCGATCTGGATCAGGGCGGACTGGCCCGACGGCAGCAGGATCGCGCCCTGCGAGGTGAACGGGCCGAGCCGAGAGCCGCCCGCGGCGCGATAGGCGAAGCCCTGCGGAGTCGGGTCGAGGTTGAGCATGACGTCTCTCAGCCCGAGGGTCGCATTCGGTTGCGCCAGCCGGATTGCCATTTTCGGGCGGTCGATGCGGCCGTCGAGCGCGAGCGCGAACGCTCCGTAGGTCGCCTGTTGGCCGGTCGCGTCGATCACGAACGTCCCGTCCTTGCGGCGCTGGCCGGACCCGGAGAGGCGCAAGGACGGGGCCTTCAGTCGCAGATTGGCAAAGCGGATGACAAGGTCGTTGCCACGGATCAGGTCGGTCTCGATCTCGGGGAGGCCGCCCGCCAGCCCGGCGAGGAACTTGTTGTCGAAACGTCGTACCCAGGCATGGCCGCGGCCGGTGACCAGGGAGCCGTGCCCGCTAGGCGAAGGTACGACCTTGAGCTCGCTGGTGACATCGACGATTCCGAGGCCCGGGATGAAATAGCGAGTCAGCCCGCCCGAAATCGCGACATCGTAGCGCCCGGTCGCAAGGTCCACGAACAGAGCGAGCTTGCCCTTGAGCTTGTCGGAGACGAGGCTGAGCCCCTCCCCGCGCAGCTCGCGCGAAGTCACCTTGAGCACGCCCTGGACATTGAGATTGGCGAGGATGCCGCCGGCGACGTCGCCGACCCCAGTCACCCGCCGCGCCGCAAGCCTGACGGGAACCGTCACCGGCGCCTGCGACAAGCGGCCGCGCCCTTCGGCACGCACGTCCTCGAAGCCGGTCTGGTCGAAGGCGATATGGGGCGAGGTCAGCCGGTAGGCGAAATCGGACCGGGCGAACGGACCATCGAGCAATAATGCGAGCCGCACCTTCTGGCCGGTCATATTGTCGAACAGGGCACGCGGCTGGAGAAGATCGGCGCCGACCCGGACGCGGCGGAAGGCGCTTGCAGCGAGATCCACACCGCCCGCCGCCTCGAGCTTGAGCGCCGGCGAGCGCAGCGACAGGTGCCCGTCGATGAGACGGTCGACGAAAGTGGCCGAGCCGGCGATCTGGATCCGCGGCGCGGTCAGCCGGGCCTTCTTGCCGGTCCAGAATTGGGCCGGCTCGGCAACTCCCGACAGGCTGTAGCGGCCGGAGCGGACGGCGAGGGCAAGCCGCGCGGTGGGTCGCCCGCTCAGGTCGAGTATCGCCTTGCCGTTCCAACGGCTCCAGCTTCCGTCGCCGGTGATCGCCAGGGCGATTGGCCGATCGGTGCCGACCATCGCACCTAAGACACCCCGGGCGGGCGCATTGACCCGCGCCTCGAGATCGAAGCGATCGTCGTCGGGCGCTGCATCGAGCCTCAGTGCGAGCCGATCGCCTTTGTCCTTCACCTGCGCCTTGACGTCGACCAGCGCATGGCCCGACCGAATATCGGCTTCGCCCGCGATCGAGGCGATACGCTCGCTGCCGGCGATCGCCTTGCCGATCTTGAGCTGGCCGACTCGGAGACGGCCGACATGAATGTCGAAGCCGGGAAGGGCCGGACCCGGTGTTGTGCTCGGAACGAGCCTGGGCAGCCGGTGCAGCGAGGCGAGATCGGCATCCATGTCGTGGATGATCAGCCGATGGGTGATCCAGCCGAGTGGCTGCCAGCGCAGATCGATCAGCGGCGCTTCGGCGAACAACCCCTTGGGATCGTAGAGCCGGACGTCGCGAAAGCGAGTCCGTCCCCAGATCGATCCCTCGATCCGGCCGATCCGGATCCTGAGCCCGGAATGGGGCGCGAGCGCGGCGATCCGGTCGGTCAGGAAGCGGTGGCCGGGGCCGGTGTCGAGCAGCAGGGCGCCCGCGCCCGCGATCGCGAACAGCGCCAGCAGCAGGCCGACCGCCGCTTTCGCCAATCGTGACAGCCAGCGGACGCGGCGCCGGCGCGGCGCTGGCGCTCCTTCTTCCTCGATCGCTGGTTCTGGCGAGTCCATCAGAAGGCCTGGCCCAGTCCGACATAGACTGCGATCCGCGGATCGCCGCTACGCCGGCTGAGCGGCGTACCGATATCGACCCGTATCGGCCCGAAGCTGGTGTGGTAGCGGACTCCGATGCCCGCGCCGAAGCG
Source organism: Alphaproteobacteria bacterium (assembly GCA_028293055.1). Classification (GTDB taxonomy): domain Bacteria; phylum Pseudomonadota; class Alphaproteobacteria; order Sphingomonadales; family Sphingomonadaceae; genus Allosphingosinicella. The sequence continues at coordinate 13,764 of JAQGLD010000125.1, read as the reverse complement.
GACCTTGGCCACGTCGGGCAAAGGCGAGGTGTAGATGTTGCCACCGTCGAGGAAGGGCACGAAGCCCCAATTGCCCCATCTCACCCGGGTCTCGATCGAGAATTCGGCGAGGCTGCGGCCGCCGATCGGATCGTCGAACACCGGGTCGCGCGGACCGAGCCGCTGATAGCCGTAGCCGCGAACCGAGCCGCCGCCACCCGAATAGAAACGCCGCGAGGGCGCGATCCGGTCGCGGCTGGCTCCGACGATGGTACCGAGCCGGGCGCGCGCCGCGACAGTCACGCTGTCGGTAAGCGGCTGATAGAAGCTGCCGTCGATCTGCGCCCGCGCGTAACCGAACGCTCCCGACTGGAGCGAAGCCTCGGGGGAGAGCCGACCGGACAGGCGGATGCCGCGGGTCGGATCGAGCAGGTCGTTCGAGCCGTCGTAGGAAAGCGATCCGGGCAAAGCGAGGATGAAGAAGGTGCGCCGCCTGGTCGTGCCGCTCTTGATGTCGACATCGCGCTCGTCGCTTGCGGCGAGGTCGACGCCGACCGACCAGGTCCAGACCTTCTGCCAGATGAAGTTGGTCTGCCGCTCTAGCCCCGCGCCGATATCGAAGGTGCGCGCATCGTAGGCGGCCTGATTGATATGCGTGGCTGCGATCTGCGCGGTCAGCACCTGGTCGCGGCGGAGGAAATTGTTCCGCCGCAGGGTCGCTCCGAGCAATTGCTCCTGGGTGCCCGCAATGGCGTGGAAGGTGACCGCACCTTCGGGCGGAAGCAGGTTGCGATGCTGCCAGCTGAGCTCGAGACGGGCGCCCTCGCCGGTGCCGTAGCCGAGCTGGCCCGACACCGTCCGCATCGGCGCGCGTTCCAGCGAAACGAGGATGTCCACTGTCTTCGGGTCCTGGCCAGCCACCGCCTTGACCGTGACCGAGGAGACCAGGCCGGTCGCGATCAGCGCGCGGCGAAGATCGTCGAGCCGGTCGGCGCGGAACATCTCACCGGATCGGAAACGGGCGATCGTCTGAATATGCCTCGCGCCGAACAGCTTGCGCCCTTCCACGATGATCCGGCCGAAGCGCCGCTCGCCATTCGGCGTGACCGGCAGCGTCAGCGTTGCTTCGTGGCTGGCATGATCGACCGCGACATCGAGCTTGCCGAGCTCGGCAAAGGCGAATCCTCGCCGGCCGAGCGCAGCCCTCAGCGCGGCTTGCGCGGCGAGCACCTTGTCCGCGTCGACCGGGTCGTTCGGACGGACAGCGAAGGCCTCGCGCAGCGCCTGCGCCTGGTCGCCGGCCTGGTCGAGGCCGGGAAGCTCGATCGAGGCGAAACGGTAGAGCGGACCAGGCTCGACCCGAAGCACCACCTTGAGCGCGCCGCGCTCGCCAGTCTCTATGTCGGTATCGACCTGGGCATCATAATAGCCCCGTGCGCGCAGCAGCTCGGCGAGAAGGTCTGAATCCTCGCGCGCGCGGCGGTCGATCTGGGCCGCATTGGCCTCACCGCCTTTGTGTTGCCGAAGGGTCGAGAGCGGATCGAATTGTGCCCGGATCGCAATTTCGGTTGCCGGATCGAGGCCTTCTATCGCCACCGCATAGGAGCGCTCGGTGGTCGTATCGGACGAGAGGGCCGCGGGCGCGGCGGCGGAGTCCGGGGCCGGCGCGGGCGGCGGAGCCTTGTCGGCCGGCGCCGGCGCGGTGGTCGAATCCTGTGAGGGCGAGGTGGTCGTGTCGGGTCCCGGGGCGAGGCTCGGCCATTCGACTCCGATGTCAGGCATCGCGTCGAGCGGCGCCGACGGATCGAGGGGCGCCGCCGGCGGAAGCGGCGGCGCAAGATCCGGAGGCGGTCCTGCATCCTGTGCGAACGCGGCTGGGGGGTGTTCGATCAGGGCGCAGGCGGCCAGCACCGCCGCCAGACGCCGCCCTGCTGCGGCTTGAAACATCGGGAGAAACTAGCCGTCCCGGCCCATCGGGGCCAGCGGCGAATTGGAAAAGCGCGATTGGCGCCGCGTAACCTAGTGCAGCGCCCCGTCGACCTGGTGGTCGCTGAGCATGTCGATCATCCGCACGACCTCGCGCCAGCGGCAGAAATGCACGACGTTGCCGAGGTCGCGGCTGCGGCTCGCACGCTGCGCGGCTTCGACCGCGGCGAACTCGCCGAAGCTGTCGAGCAGCTCGCTCGCGTCGGCAAAGGCCGCCCGGTCGGAAAGGAACACATCGTGACGCAACGCACTCTCCTGCTTCGATAATCCCGTTCATAGAGCGAGTAGGTTTCGAACCTGCGCAGCGACATGCTCAATGCTTCGTTCACCATGAACAGGCTGCCGTGCACGGCGGGGCTTTGGACTGTCGGGGGCAGTCCAAACCTTTTCATCAGCTTGCCGCGCGCAGCGCCGCTGTGGAGTGCGGGTGCAGTCTACAGCGGTTCATCAGGTCACTCTCTTTCGACATGATCGCTCAACCCCCACAGGGTGGCGCGAACCCGGCCAAGCTGCCATGAGGCGGCATGGACAAGAGTGGCTACACCCAGGCTGGCGGCTTCATCCTCGCTGCGAGCATCATCATCGGCGCGGTCGCAGGCACATTGGTCGGCCAGCCGAGCATCGGCTTCATCACCGGCACGGGCGCCGGCCTGCTTCTCGCTTTGCTGATCTGGCTGCTCGACCGGCGGCGTTGATGAAATTCCTCGCCCGCTTTTCGAGGGAGAGGATAATTTTTCACCCCAGGCGCCGACCCACCCAGACCACTCGGCCGACCACGTCGATCGCGGACAGCGCGCAATCCGGCCAGCCGGGATAGGCCTGATTGTCGCTGAGGATCGACACGCGCGACGCCGCTGGGCTGAGGGCAAGCCGCTTCACCACCAGCGTGTCCTCGAGCCTGAGCACATAGATTCCGTCGCGCAGCCGCGGCGCGCCGTCGCCGCGATCGACCAATATCTCGTCGCCGTCCGACAGGGTTGGGGTCATCGAATCCCCCTGGACCCGAATCACCGAAAGCGCCTTGCCGTCGCTTATGCCCAGCCGGCGCAGCCAGAGGGGATCGAAGCCGATCCGGCCGAGTTGCCTTTCCTCGGGGTCGAGCGCGCCCGCGCCCGCCGACGCTCCGACATCCAGTCGCGGCACCGCGACAAGATCGGCAGCGGGATCGCCGCCCTCGCGCCCGCCGAGCATGGCTTCGTCTATCCCGAAATAGAGCGCCAGCTGGTGCCGGTCTTCCTCGGCGAGGCGGCGAGGCGACCCCCGTTTGATATATTGCTGGATATAGGCGGCGTTGCGCCCGATCAGCCGCGACAGGCCCGCATAATCCTCTCCGCGCTCTCGGATCAGGCGCTCGAGCACCACGCGGGGATCTGCCTCGGCCATGGATCATCCATAATGGTAGGAATTTCCCTAGACAAGTAGGAAAAGTCCTTCGACAACGAACAAATAGGGAACATTGATTCGGGAGATGCTTGTGGATCTGCTCAGGCGCATCGAGCGCCATTTACGCCGCAGCGGCACCGCCGCCACTCGCTTCGGCCGCGATGCGGTCAACGATCCGCGCTTCGTCTTCGACCTCAGGCGTGGGCGCGAGCCGAGGCCGAAGGTCCAGGCGCGAATTTCCGCCTTTCTCGACGAATGCGAAAGCAGGGTCGGCGGGCGGCGCCGCGGCGCCTGACCCGAATCGGCTCAGCCGCGATTGGCGACCTGGTTGAGGTCGCTGATCGCGCTGCGCAGCCGATGACGCACGCCTTCCGACGATAGCGAGGCCTCGGGATTTTCGCTGGCCGACTTGAGCGCTTCGGGCAGCTGGGGCTCCGGCTGGGGCTCCATGATCGGCTCCTCGCGTTCGGAGAGCCCGCGTTCGAGGCGCTGCATCAAGGTTCCGATGGTGTCGCCATTCCTCGGCTCGGGACCTTCGGGAAGCCGCGCGGTGAGCGAGTCGACGCTCTTCTTCTGGGAGGGCGGGACCACTGGGTCGCGGGCCGGCTCCGGATCGGGATCTTCGGTGGTCAGGAAGCGCGGCAGGCGCGCCGGCGCAGTTTCGCGGGCCAGGGCCTGGTCGTCTTCACTATCCTCGGCCGATTCGAACCTCGGCGACTGAGCCTCGTAGCGAGCGGGCTCGACGGACGGCTGTGGTTCGTGGGTGTAGGCGACCGCAGGCTCCGGCGTATCCAGATCATATATGTCCATGTTCGGCTCACCGAGATCGGCGCCGGCGAGAAGCGGCCGTCGCGCGGGAGCATCGGGATGCGCATCGGCACGGCGGACCCGCGGCGCGCCCGGATCGGCCGCTTTCGCGGCCGGCTTTGCCGCCGCCTTGGCGCCGAGACCGCGCATCAGCGCCCAGACCAACGCGAAGACGAGCAAAGCGTCGGCACCCATCACCGCGAACCTGGCCTTGGCGCCGAGCGGAGGTGCAGCAGCGGCGAGCACGTCGGGAAGATGGGTCGCGCGCACCAGCGACGAGAAGAGGTCTTCCGGCATGGCGAAGGTCACGAAGCCGATCGAGACTGCCGCGAGCGCGGCGACGCCGAAATCGATCGCGCCGTCTATCCCATGCGCCGAAGAGGATGTGCTTTTCATCAGACTGCCTTGCCCGTCATTTTTTGGTAAGCGGGATTGTAACGAGAAATATTTGACGACCAGTTACGATCCCGTTCGACGAAGGCGCGCGCGGTGTCGCGCCTCTGTTCCCAGAGCGATCGGTTGCCGAACAGGGTGTCCAGCGAATCGGCGAGGGCCTGGGGATTGCCGGCGGGAAACAGGGTGCCGGTGACTCCGTCCTCGATCAGCTCGCGATGGCCGCCGACATTGGACGCGACGACCAGCTTGCGCTGCGCCATCGCCTCCAGCGGCTTGAGCGGAGTGACCAGCTCGGTCAGGCGCATCGCCTTTCGCGGATAAGCGAGGATGTCGATCAACCCGTAATAGAGGTCGACCTCATGATGGGGGACCCGGCCGATGAAGCGGATCCGCTCCTTCGCCGGCGAAGCTTCCGCCTGGGCCCGCAGGATTTCCTCCATCGGGCCGCCGCCGACCAGCAGCAGCTGCGCTTTCGGGCGCTTGCGGAGCAGGAGCGGCATCGCCGCGATCAGATCGTCCAGCCCCTCATAATCGTAGAAGGAGCCGATGAATCCGACCACGTCGGCATCCTTGAGGCCGAGGCGGCGGGCGAGGTTGAGATCCGGGGCGAGCGGGTTGCCGAACAGGGTCATGTCGACTCCATTTGGCGCGACGATGATCTTTTCAGGCGGGATGCCGCGCGAGACGAGGTCGCGGCGCAGGCCCTCGCAAATCACCGCCACCGCGTCCGCCCGGCGCGCCGCCCAGGTCTCCAGCATGCGCGTCGCGCGGTAGCGCGGCGAGCCTTCGCTGCCGGTGCCGTTTCCGACCGCCGCATCTTCCCAGAAGGCGCGAATCTCGTAGATCAGGGGAATGTTTCGGCGGCGGGCCACCCGAAGCGCAGCGAGTGCGTTGAGAACCGGGGAATGGACATGGAGCTGGTCGGGACGCCATGCCTCGGCAAGCTGGTCGAGCCGGGCGGCGAGCGCATTGATCTCGCGCCACTCGCGCAAGGGCGACGGCGCCTTCGCTACGGCCGGAGTGCGGTAGAACGGTATGGACTCGATGATCTCGGGGTCCGTGCCGGCCGGGCCCTGGCGCACGCCGGTCAGGCAGGCGACCTCGAGTCCCCGCGCCAGCTGCGCGGTGACGATCGCGCGCGTGCGGAAGGTGTAGCCGCTGTGCAGCGGCAGGCTGTGGTCGAGGACATGCAGGATCCGCATGGTCCGGAGCTTTGCCACGTCAAACTTAACGCCGCGTCAACCGCGCCTGCTTATGGACCATTGGGCACTAGAGCGAAGAGGGAGGCCCGGCAGAATGATCGACAATTTCGCGCTCGCGCTCACTCACGGGCTCATGCTGCTTGCGGCCTGGCGCCTGCTCTCGCGGCCCGATCTCGAGGATGATTCGGCGCCGGCGCGCGACCCTGAAGCGCGCCCGAGCTTCCTGCGCAGGGGCCGCAAAGGTGCGTGACCTCTTCTTCGTCGCTTTTCTGATCGCCTTGCTCGGGCTCGGCTTCCGTCGGCCGTTCCTGTTCGTGCTGGCCTATGCCTATGTCGACATCGTCTCGCCGCAGCAGCTTTCCTATTTTCTGCTCAACCGCCTGCCGCTCTCACTGATCATTTCCGGTCTCGCCTTCGCCGGCTGGCTGTTCACAGACCAGCAGAAGCGGCTGAGCTTCGCGCCGCGCCAATTCCTGATGGTCGCCTTGCTCGTCTATGCCGGCACGACCACCCTCCACGCCGATTTTCCGGTCGACGCCGCGGCGAAATGGTCGTGGGTGTGGAAGTCGATGATCTGGGCGATCTTCCTGCCTCTGTTCTTGCGCACGCGCCTCAGGATTGAAGCCTATCTGCTGTTCATGACCCTCGGGCTCGGCACGATCATTATCGTCGGCGGGATCAAGACGATCGTCACCGGCGGCGGTTATGGCGAGCTCAACCTGATGGTCGCCAACAATACCGGCCTGTTTGAGGGAAGCATCATCTCCACCGCCGCGATCGCGATCATCCCGATCATCCTCTGGCTCTCGCGGTTCGGCACGATCTTTCCGCCCGACTGGCGAGTCCGCGCCTTCGCTTATGCTCTGATCTTCTCGTGCATGCTGATTCCGGTCGGCACCCAGGCCAGGACCGGCCTGATGTGCATCGGGGTTTTCGTCGTGCTGGCCCTGCGCGATGCCAAGAGGCGCATCCTCTATATATGCCTGATGGCCGCGGCCGGGCTGGTCGCGATTCCGTTCCTGCCCAGCGCCTTCTCCTCTCGCATGGAAACGATCTCCGGCTATCAGGCCGACAGCTCGGCGACGGCGCGGCTGGCGGTGTGGCAATGGACCTGGAATTATGTCCAGGACCACCCGATGGGCGGCGGGTTCGATTCCTTTCGCGGCAACAAGCTGCAGGTGCTCGTGACCCAGAAGACCGACAGCGGCGCCACCGAGACCGTGTCCCAGCAGGTGATGATCGACGAAGGCCGTGCCTTCCATTCTTCCTATTTCGAAATGCTCGGCGAGCAGGGATTCCCCGGCCTGATCGCCTTCCTGATCCTGCAATTCGGCGGCCTGATCCGAATGGAGGTGATGCGCCGACGCTATTGGAAGGCCGAAGGCGAGGACGCCTGGATCTCGCCCCTGGCCACGGCGCTGCAAATTGCCCAGGTCATCTACCTGGTCGGCTCTTTGTTCGTTGGCATCGCCTATCAATCCACCTTCGTGTCGCTGCTTGGCGTCCAGATCGGCTTCGACTCCTATCTCGCGAACAAGCGCAGGGAGGCCGCCAAATCCTCCTGGAGCAAGAAAGAGCCCGCCGCGGCAGCCGCCTGATCCTGGAGGAAAGTAAGGCTAGGCTCCGTTCCTGTCCTGGAACGCTACACCCGATTCCGACGGATGGACATCGCAGGTCAAGTGCCTGATGGGGCCGATAACCGCCGCGTCCGGAGCATCAGAAATGGCCTTGAGATCGCGTCTTGTTCAAACCCTGTTGCTGGTGCCCCTGGCCTTAGGCTCAGTGGCGCTTCACGGCCAGGAAAAGGACCGCAGCGCGCCATTCACCGTGATCGAGACTGGACGAGGTTTCTCGTCGCTTCAGGACGCGGTCAGCGCGATCGGAGACGGCGAAGGGACGATCCAGGTCGCGCCAGGCAGATATCGTCAGTGCGCCGTCCAGGAGGCGGGCAGCGTTGCCTATGTCGCCATAGAGCCCGGAACGGCTGTCTTCGACCAGGAAATGTGCGAGGGCAAGGCGGCGCTCGTCCTGCGGGGAAGACGCGCACGAGTCGCGGGGCTTACCTTCACCAATATGTCGGTGCCCGACGGCAACGGAGCCGGAATCCGGATCGAGCAGGGCGACCTGGACGTCTCGGAAACCCTTTTCCGCGACGGTCAATGCGGCATTCTTTCCAGCAATGGCGTCAATGCGACCATCACGATCGACCATTCCACCTTCAGCGGCCTTGGCAAACATCCGGACGGGAACGGGGCCCATTCCCTCTACATTGGAGATTATGGCCGGCTGCGAGTCACCAACTCGCGCTTCGAGCGGGGGACCGGCGGACACTATGTGAAGAGCCGGGCTGCCTATATCGAGGTGCTTGGAAGCAGCTTCGACGATAGTCGCGGGCAGGACACGAACTATATGATCGACCTGCCCAACGGCGCGCGCGGCCGGATCGAAGGCAACACATTCGTGCAGGGCAACGGCAAGGAAAATTACAGCACGATGGTTGCGGTCGCTTCGGAGGGCCGCGGCCATTCTTCCGCCGGCCTCGCCATCGACGACAATGTCGTCGGTCTGGCGCCCGGCTTCCAACGTGAAACGGCCTTCATCCGGAACTGGACCAACGACGCGCTGGTCGTTCGGGGAAACGAGCTCGCCAAGGGCATCACCCTGCTCGCGCGCGCCGGCTAGGGTTCGTCCGGACTCAGTTGACCAGCTTCGACCCAAGATAAGAGGCGAGATATTCGAGATTGGCGATGCGCCGCATCACGCTGCTGTCGGTGATCTGCTCGGTTCTGAAAAAGCGACGCATGACGGGGAATTCAAGGTCGACGACCCTGCCGACGAAGTCCGGGCTGATAAGGCCGCCATGCTCGTCCGCCACCGGCCCCCGCCATCGCTGCAATGCGTAGCTGCGCTGTCGAAGCCATATGGGACGGATGCGGGTGCTCCATTCCGAAAAGCGGTGCCTTCGACTTGGCGGTTCCAGGAAATCATGACCGTAGACCGACGGGTGCGCGGCCAGCGCGGGGTCTATCATTGCCAGAAGCTGCGACTCGAAAGCGCCCGCATTCTTGACATGAAGCGGTAGCTTTACCGCCTCCGCGACGACATGCTGATCGAGGAAGGGCATCACATAGGCGCCGCAACGCGCCTCCAAGCTGATCTCCCTGCCGAATGCCGACCGACACCGAACGCGCGGATATACCTGTTCGACGACCTGGCGGGGGAGCGCTCCACGCTCGCCGTCGCACCCCAGGCTGGCCAGGATCTTGTCCGCCAGCCGCCGCAGGAAGTCCGCCTCGTCGAATTCCGATGTCAGATCGGCCACCCTGTAGCGTGCGAAAAACACGCGCGCGACTTCGGCTGCTGTGAAGCGGCGATCAGGCAGGAAGAAGAAATTGCGGTAAATCTCTCCACAACCGCCGGATGCCGAAAGGGCGCCATGCCGATGGCGTGCCATGCGCGCGGCATCATTGGCGCCGTTCTCGAACAGGGCGCCGAAGGGTGCAAGCCCATCATAGGCCTGGAAGTTACGCTCCACCTGCTCCGGAAACTCGTCCAGCGTCGGGCGGCGCCAGTTCTGCTTGTCCCACCAATCTATCGGAGTCCCCTCGGCTTGTGCGATGGTCTTGGCGACAAGCACATCGCTGTCGTCGGGGTCACCGTAGACGAAGAGGCCCGGCGAAGCGCCGACGCCCCGCAGCCCGGCCAAGACCAGCCTGGAATCCAGCCCACCCGATAGCGGACAGAAGATTCGATCCTGGAACGCGTCCGCATAGGGACGCAGCACCGCCAGCAAGCGATCGCGACTTGCAGCCAGGGCTTCCTGCAGAGGCCGCCTTTCGGTCTCGGTGGGGAGCGGCTTATGGACTGCATGGCTCGACACGCCAGTGCGGCACAGCTCCACCACGCGATCCGGTCCGAGCAGCTTGAGCTCCTCGAACACTGTGTCATTGCCGATCGGCACGACATTGAATGCGAGTTCGTACACGCCTTGCCGATGGAACGACAATCGCGGGAGGCTGTCGACGGCAGCGAGCAGCGAGGTTGAAAAGAGCCGCGACTCCGCGTCATGGAAAAGCTGGAAGGCGCCGAAATAGTCGGTGAACACAAAGCTGCGCCCTGCCCTGTGCACCAACGCTACGAAATGACCTCCGAGCCGAGACCAATCGGGCTTCTCCAGATCGGGCATCTCGAGGAGGGCCTGAAGCGCGGCCTTTCCGATCTTGCCGTCGCAGGTCAGGGTTCCGGCAATGGCAACCAGCTCGTCCCGCCGAACCAGGAGCGTATCCGGGCCACCCTGCATGTAAGGGGCGTGGAGAATCTTCCATCCGGGGATTTCCAGTTCGCTGCAGTCCCGCGACCCTTGCAGCGAAAATTGACGACGCGCTCGCACCAGCGCTGCCTCGGAGAAATCGACATCCTCGGTTCGGACAAGGAATAAAGCGGCCATGGCGCGCCTCTAGCGAGAAATCGTGAAAAAAGAGACACGGCGGGGTGAGGTTTCGAGCGGGTGGGGCGGCCGTGACCAGGCGCCGGTCTGCTACTGGTGCAGTTTCGACGCCGCGCGCGGCGATCGGGATCCTGATGTTCCCGCCGTCCGCATCGGCGGGCTGATCGGGAAGGACTGCGCCGCGGCTGGCTCAAGTGGGCAGCCGGCGACGAACTTATCTCACCGCTCGCGACGCGCTATAGTCGGCGTAGATCGATTACGACGCCATGGCGGCACAAGCTTGTGCAGCGAAGCTGCCCTGGCGCAGCGCCAAGGCAGCTCATGCAGCGGCCAGGGCCTAAGCGACCGGCGCGTCCGCTTTCTCCACCAGGGCAACGAACGCATCGACGAAAGCGGGGATATCCTCCGGCTTGCGGCTGGTGACGATATTGCCGTCGGTCACCGCCTCCTCGTCCACGACGTTGCCGCCGGCGTTGCGCAGATCAGTCCGGACCGACGGCCAGCTGGTCACGGTGCGGCCGCGCACGACATCGGCTTCGACGAGCAGCCAGGGTCCATGGCAGATCGCCGCGACCGGCTTTCCCGATTCCACGAAGCCGCGCACCGTCTCCACGACCTTGTCGTTCATCCTCAGCTTATCGGGATTGGCCACTCCGCCGGGCAGCACGAGCGCGTCATAATCGTCGGCGCGGACATCGTCGATCTTGAGGTCGGGCTTGATCCGGACTTTCCCCTTGTCGCCTTCGATCTCCTTGGTGTCGAGCGAGGCAAGAGTCACCTCCGCACCCTTGTCCAGAAGCCGCCGGCGAGGCTCGGCCAGCTCCGAATCCTCGAAGCCGTCGGTGGCGATCATCAATATCCTGGCGTCGGAAATCCTCGGCATCGGTCCGTCCTTTTTGCGATCGTGAGAAATATGACGGCCCAACGAGCCGAAGCCGCGGCGGTTTCCGGAACGAACCGGTTCCGCGGCGATTTAGCGATGCAATGCTTTGTTATGTCGACGACCAGTCACTGCCCGGAATCACCCGCAAGCGGCAGGGGCGCTATTGGCAATATTTCGATCCCCAGGGGAAAAGGATCACCGATCGCGACGAGATCGATCGGCTGAACGCAGTCGCCATGCCGCCGGCCTATGAGAGATGCTGGTTCTGCCCCAAGCCGAACGGCCATATCCAGGCGACCGGCTATGACGCGCGCGGGCGCAAGCAATATCGCTACCACCCGGATTTCCGCGCCCAGCAGGACGGCCTGAAATATGAGAGGCTAGCCGCCTTTGGCCACGCTTTGCCGAAGCTGCGCAAGAAAATCGACGCTGACATAAAGGGCAAGGCGACCGATTACGAGACCGTGCTGGCGGGAGTCGTTCGTCTGATCGACAACACTCAGATGCGCGTCGGAAACGAAGAATATGCCAAGGAGAACAAAAGCTTCGGCGCCACCACCCTGCGCAACCGCCATGCTCGTTTCGAGCGCGGGAAGCTCAAGATCTGCTATGTCGGCAAGCATGGCGTGAAGCGGACGGTGACGATCACCGACCGCAATCTCGCCCGAATCGCCCGCAAGACCCAGGATCTGCCGGGCCAGAACCTCTTCGAATATGTCACCGACGAAGGCTCCGTGTGCCCGATCGGCTCGGCCGATGTGAACCTCTATATCAAGGCGGCGATGGGCGACGATTTCACGGCCAAGGATTTCCGAACCTGGGGCGCGAGCGTGATTGCCTTCGAGACGATGGTCGAGCGGATCGCCGAGAAAGGCAAGGTGAAGCTCACCACCATGATGGAGCCCGTCGCGGAAGCGCTTGGCAATACCCCGGCGATCAGCCGGAAATCCTACGTTCACCCGGCGTTGATAGAGGCGGCGAAAGATGCTGGCGCGATCGGCGAGCGCAAGCTCCCGAGAACGACTCGATATCTGTCCTCGGCCGAACGCGGGCTGATCGAATTCCTTGAGGCATTGCCCAAGGAAGCGGCGAAATTGGAACAGAAGGCCCAGGCCGCGGCGAAAGCCGGGCGCCGGAAAGAGAAGAAGATGGAATCGAAGATGGCGGCCGAGACGGAAAAAGCGGTAGCAGCGTAATGGCCGTAAAGAATGCGGCCTCGATTCGGGAGGCCACGACGAACTTCTCCGAGCGATCGACCGCTCTGGTCAACGATTTCTCCCATTGGGTGAGCGGCAATATCGCCGGCATTGCGATCGCGGCCGTGATCGGTACGGCGCTCGCTTTGGCGCTGCTTGCGCTTCGCTCGCTTGGCTGCAGGCTGCTCGAGAAGCTCGACCATGCCACTTCCTGGGGCGCGATCTTCGCCCGGGTCGTCTCGAGGACCAAGGTCTACTTCATCGTGCTGGCTTCAGCCGAGCTGGTCTCGGAACATGCCAACACGCCGCCGTCGGTGCTCCACTTCATCCACGTCCTGTTCGTCATCGCGGCGGCGATCCAGGCGGCGATCTGGGCCCGCGAGCTGATCCTCGGCTTCGTCGAGCACCGGATCGGCCCCGAGGACAATGGCCATACCACGCTCGGCTCGGCGCTCGGGATCATCCGGCTGCTGGTGACGGTCGCATTGTTCGCCATCGCAATCATCCTGATCCTCGACAATCTCGGGGTGAACGTGACCGGCCTGGTCGCCGGGCTCGGAATCGGCGGCATCGCCATCGGCCTCGCCGCGCAGGGCATATTCTCCGACCTGTTCGCGGCGCTTTCGATCCTCTTCGACCGCCCGTTCCGGCGCGGCGACAGCGTCCAGTTCGGCACGGTTTCTGGCAATGTCGAGAATATCGGCCTCAAAACCACGCGCATCCGCTCGCTGACCGGCGAGATGGTGGTGGTCGCCAACGGCAAATTGCTCGAACAGCAGATCCACAATTTCGCACTGCTCGATCACCGGCGGTTCAAACTCACCCTCGGGCTGATCTGCCAGACACCGCCCGAGGTTCTGCGCGACGTCCCGCAGATGGTGAAGGCAATCGTGGAAGCCCAGGAGAATGCGACTCTGGTCCGCTGCGGAATGATCGGCTTCGGTGCCTCGACTTTGGATTTCGAGCTGCAGTTCGACGTGCATACTCAGGTCTTCGACGAGGCGTTTCGCGCCCGCAGCGAGATTTGCATCGAGATACTCGACGCCTTCAACAAGGCGAACATCCAGCTCGCTTATCCGACCCAGACCAGCTTCACTGCGGCGCCGGACGGGAGGTTGATCATGCCCTATCCCGAGCCGGAAGAGGGCGATAGCGAGCCTGAAGCGCCGGAGCCGCAGCCCGGGCATAGGCCGCAGGGCCAGCCCAGGAATTAGAGCGCCGCGGGATCCGTACCCCGGGTAACGAGCGGGTCGGATCCAGAGCTTGACGCTCTAAAGTCCCGCATCCTCCAGCGACAGCAGGGTGGCATTGCCGCCGGCGCTGGTCGTGTCGGTGCTGGTCACCCGCTCGGCGCAGAAGCGCGGCAGGTAATGCGGGCCGCCGGCCTTCGGCCCGGTGCCGCTCTGCCCCTCGCCGCCGAACGGCTGCGAGCCCACGATCGCCCCGATCATCGACCGGTTGACGTAGAGGTTGCCGACCCGGGCC
>JAQGLD010000122.1 GCA_028293055.1 Alphaproteobacteria bacterium | reverse complement strand
CGCCGGATCACCCTCTCGACCTCGGGGGTGGTGCCGATGATGGCTCGCGCCGGCGAGGAGATCGGAGTCAATCTCGCGGTCTCGCTCCACGCGGTGACCAAGGAGGTGCGCGACGAGATCGTGCCGCTCAACCGCAAATACGGGATCGAGGAATTGCTCGCCGCCTGCGCGGCCTATCCCGGCGCCAACAATGCCCGGCGCATCACCTTCGAATATGTAATGCTGAAGGACAAGAATGACAGCGACGCCGAGGCGCACGAGCTCGTACGGCTGATCCACAAGTATAAATTGCCGGCCAAGGTGAACCTCATTCCGTTCAATCCCTGGCCGGGCGCCGCCTATGAATGCTCGGATCCCGACCGGGTCCGCCGATTCTCCGACATCATCTTCGAGGCCGGGATCAGCGCTCCGATCCGCCGCCCGCGCGGCCGCGACATCATGGCCGCCTGCGGCCAGCTCAAGTCGGCCGCGGAGAAGAAGAGCCGCGCCGAGCTCGATCGGATCGCGGACGAGAAACAGGCCGCGCTGGCCTGAGCGCGTCCTTACTAACCTGGGTCAATCGTCGCGGACGAACCGGCCTGCCAATGTCCCGCGGGATGAAAGTGCGGGCTTGACCGCGGCGCGCGGCTCCCCTTCACTGGCCGCCTGATCAACGCGGGAGGCGCCGAATGTGGTTGTTGGACAAGATGCTTCGTCGGCTGATCCAGAGGGGCGAGCTGATCGTCACCAACCATGACGGCAAGGTCTATCGCTACGGCAAGCCCGATCCCGAGCTGCGCAAGGTCGTCGCCCGGCTGACCGACCGCAAGGCGGCCTTCGACATCGCCACCAATCCGCGGCTCGGCGCCGGAGAGACGTGGATGGAAGGCCGGATGATCATCGACGAGGGCGAGATTCGCGACCTTATCATGATGGTCATCTGCAACGCGCCGTGGGAGGATGAGGGGCCGCTGACCCCGAAGGGCCCGATCCGCAAGGCCGCCGACTATCTCGCCGGCCGGGTCGACCAGATCAACTGGCGCAGCCGCTCCAGGCGCAATGCCGAGCATACCTACAACCTCACCCGGCGGCTCTACGAACTGTTCCTCGACGAGGACCGCCAATATACTTGCGCCTATTTCCTCGACCCCGGCGACAGCCTCGAGCAGGCCCAGCTCGACAAGAAGGCGCATCTCGCCGCCAAGCTCAACCTCAAGCCTGGAATGCGGGTGCTCGACATCGGCTGCGGCTGGGGCGGCCTCGCTTTGTATCTCCACCGCCAATATGGCGTCGACGTGCTCGGAGTCGCGCTCGCGCCCGACCAGATCCAATTCTCCAACGAGCGCGCCGTCGCGGAGGGCGTGTCCGACCGGGTCAGATTCGAGCTGACCGACTATCGAGACGTCGAGGGGCCGTTCGACCGGATCATCAGCGTCGGGCTGATCGAGCATCTCGGAACGCCCCATTATCCGGGCTTCTTCGCCAAGTGCCGCGAATTGCTCGCCGACGACGGCGTGATGGTCTCGCATTGCTGCGGCCGGGCCGGCGAGCCCGGGGTCACCGACCCGTGGACCCGCAAATATATCTTCCCCGGCGGCTATATTCCGGCGCTTTCGGAGCTGGTCAGCGAGGCCGCCAAGCACAAGTTCATCGTCAGCGACGTCGAGGCTTTGCGCTACCATTATGCCTATACCTTGCGCGAATGGTACGAGCGGACGAAGGCTGCGCGAGCGGAGATCGTCGCGCTTTACGACGAGACCTTCTACCGGATGTGGCTCTTCTATCTGGCGGGGTCCGAGGCCGCGTTCCGCTATGGCGGCCTGGTCAACTGGCAGCTCCAATATGTGAAGCAGCGCGGCGCGGTGCCGATCACCCGCGACTATCTGTTCGACGAGGAGGCTCGCCTGCGCAGCCTCGAACGGGCGCCCGAATGGCATCTGAGCCAGGCGGCGGAGTAAGTCTCGGTCCGTCTTCCCGGCGAAGGCCGGGATCTCGGGCCAGGCGCGCACGGTGCCCGTGGCGCGGAGGAGCCGAGCTTTCGATACGTCATCCCGGCCCGCGCCGGGATGAGCGAGAAGGGCCGGCCTAACCAGCCGGCCCTTTACCCGATCGACTTAACCCTGCGGCGGCTCTTCGCCGGGCTGCGGCGGGGCGTCGCCGCCGTCGCCGCGCGACTGCATCCGAGCCCGCATCGCGGCGCGCGCGGCTTCGCGCTCCTCGGGGCTGATCGTGCCGTCATGATTGGTGTCGACCCGGTCGAAGCGAGTGAGGAACTGGGCACTGAGCTCCTCGACGGTGAGCTTGCCGTCATGGTTGGAATCGGCGCGCTCGAACATGTTGCCGCCGCGCCGGCCACGGGCACCGCCCTGGCCTGTCGCGGACGGGCTCATCGTGCCCTGAAGCTCCTCCTCGGTGACGACACCGTCGTGATTGGCGTCCGCGGCGGCGAACCGCTCCTGGATCATCTGCTGAACCTCGGCGCGGGTCTGCGGCATGCGCATCCCACCCCCCGGGCCGCCGGGGCCGCCCTGCGGGGGCTGGGCGAAAGCGGGCGCGGCGGTCATGGCTGCGAGGGCGGCGCCCGCGCACAGCAATATCTTCATATCGGCTCCTGGTCCGTGAAATCGGCAACGAGCTGCCGCACAAAGCTGGCGAGGCCTTATCGCGCCGTGCCTGTATCCTGCTTGAACGGCGTTCCTTCCCTGTGGCAAGGCAGCCGCTCCTAATAGCGGGGTATCAAGTGGCCGATCAGAATGCGCCTTGGTGGGAACGGCGCTGGTACGTCGCCGCCCTGGCGCTGCTCGCCGCTCTGCCCCTGGTCTGGCCGGATATTCCCCCGCTCGTCGACCTGCCCGGACATATGGGACGGTTCCGGGTCGAGCTCGAGCTCGCCAACTCGCCCACCCTCCAGCAATGGTACACCTTCCGCTGGGCGCTGATCGGAAATCTCGGGATCGACCTGCTGATCTTCCCGGTCGGAAAACTGCTCGGGGTCGAGCTCGGCACCAAGCTGATCATCATGGCGATTCCGGTGATGACCGCGGCCGGATTCCTGTGGGTCGCTCGCGAGGTCCATGGCCGGGTGCCGCCGACCGCGGTGTTCGCCATCCCCTTCGCCTACGGCCATCCGTTCATCTTCGGATTCGTGAACTCGTCGCTGTCGATGGCGTTCGCCTTCTTGGCCTTCGGCCTGTGGCTCCGGCTGGCGCGCACGGGGCATCTCCGGTTGCGGGCGGCGATCTTCGTGCCCTTGTCGATGGCGATCTGGGTCACCCACACCTATGGCTGGGGCACGCTCGGAGTGATGGCCTTCTCGGCCGAGCTCGTCCGTCAGCACGACCGCGGCAAGAATGTCGTCCATGCCGGATTCAATGCCGGGATCCAGTGCCTGTCGCTGGCCCCGCCGATCATCCTGATGCTGATGTGGCGCAATGGCGGCCATGTCGGCGGCGAGACCGGCGACTGGTTCAACTGGGGCGCCAAATATATCTGGCTGGTCACTGCGCTTCGAGATCGCTGGTACTGGTTCGATTTCGCCTCGCTCGGGCTGGTCATCGTCCTGATCTTCGAAGCGATCGTCAGCAAGAAGATCGGCTTCTCGCGCAACCTCGCGGCATCGGCCCTCTTCCTGCTGGCCGTCTTCATCCTGCTGCCGAGGATCGTGTTCGGCTCGGCTTATGCCGACATGAGGCTGGTGCCCTATATGTTCGCCGTGGCGGTGATCGCGATCCGGCTGCGCGACGATGCGAGCGAGCGTTTCCGACGCAACCTCGCCTGGCTCGGCCTGGCCTTCGTCGTCGTCCGGATCGGCGGTAACACGGTCAGCTTCTGGATGTACGACCGGGTCTATGATCGCGAGCTCGTCGCGCTCGATCATATCCCCAAAGGCGCCCGATTGCTCTCGTTCGTCGGCGAGGGCTGCCGCCAGCCCTGGGCGATGAGCCGGATCGAGCATCTCCCCGGAATCGCTTTGGTCCGCAACCGCGCCTTCTCGAACGAGCAATGGTCGATGCTCGGCGCGCAATTGCTCCACACCACCTACCGTCCCGCCAAGGGTTACGCCCATGACGCATCGCAGATGGTGACCGCGGTCAAATGCCCCTACGAAGTGTGGCGCTCGCTCAACCAGTCGCTGAAAGGCTTTCCGCGCGACGCGTTCGACTATGTCTGGATGATCCGGCCGCCGGCCTACGACCCGCGGCTCACCCGGGGAATGATCCCGATCTGGCGCAGCGGCAACAGCGTGGTCTACAGGATCGTCGACCACAACCCGCTTCCGCCGGAGCCCGAGACCACCCCATGAAGGCCACCAGACTTTCGATCCCCAAGCTTTCGATCGTTGTCCCCTGCTACAATGAGGAGGCCTGCCTCGGGGAGCTCCACGGCCGGTTGAGCGCGGTAGCACGCGGAGTCGCCGGCGAGGATTATGAGATCGTCCTGATCAACGACGGGTCGCGCGATTCGAGCTGGGCGATGATGCGCGAGATTTCGGCCCGCGATCCGCATCTCGTCGCGATCAACCTGTCGCGCAACCACGGCCACCAGCTGGCGCTCACCGCCGGCCTCGATCTGTGCGCAGGCGAGCGAATCCTGATCATCGACGCCGATCTCCAGGATCCGCCCGAGCTGCTGCCCGGGATGATGGCCGAGATGGACCGCCAGGGTGCGGACGTGGTCTATGCGGTGCGCCGCGCCAGGGCTGGCGAGACCGCGTTCAAGCGCGGCACCGCCAAGCTCTTCTACCGCGCCTTGTCCAAGCTCGCCGAGATCGAGATCCCGCTCGACACCGGGGACTTTCGGCTGATGAGCCGGCGCGCGCTCGACGCTTTGCTCAGCCTGCCCGAGCAGGCCCGATTCATCCGCGGCATGGTCGCCTGGGTCGGCTTCCGCCAGGTGCCGATCGTCTATGACCGCGCCGAGCGCCACGCCGGGGTGACCAAATATCCCTTCTCGAAGATGGTGCGCTTCGCGCTCGATGCGGTGACCGGATTCTCGACCGCGCCCCTGCGCTTCGCCAGCCATATCGGCCTTTGGCTGGTCGCAGCCTCCGTGCTGCTGCTCGGCTATATCGCCGTCGGTTTCCTGTCAGGCACTGCGATCCAGGGCTGGACCTCGCTCATGCTGGTCGTCGTCGTGCTCGGGGCGGTGCAGATGTTCGTGCTCGGGATGATCGGCGAATATCTCGGCCGCCTGTTCATGGAGGCGAAGCGCCGGCCGCTCTACATCGTTTC
>JAQGLD010000088.1 GCA_028293055.1 Alphaproteobacteria bacterium | reverse complement strand
ATCTTGCCTATCTGCGCGATCCCGCCGGCAACAAATTGTGCGTGGCGCACCGCTTGCCAGCCGAATAGAATCTGGATCCGAACCTTTTCGAGGTCCGGATCCTGCCGGCGATCGATCAGGCGGCTTCGGCGAGGAGCGGAGCACCCAGCTGGTTGTCAGCGTGCGGCCATTGGGCGGCCTCGGCCGGCGCGCCGAGTGCGGCGGCGCGTGCGGTGGGGAACAGCCAATGCGAAAGCGCGATCACCACTCCCATCGCCAGATAGACCACGAACATCGCGATCGGATTCCACAGCAGCGACACTCCGAACAGAATCCGTAGATAGATCGGGTTGAAGCCGAAATCCTCGCCGAGCGACTGGCAGACGCCGAGCATGGTGTCAGTGCGGGCGATGGGCTGAAAGCTGGGCATTGAAACACTCCATTGGCAAAGCGGGCCATGAGGACCGATTGGGATGCGGACCTCTCAGCACGAACCGTGCCAAATTTTGAAAATCTCTATCATTCAATATGTTGGCCGTAAGGCCCTGCTGCAAGAGCTCGTGTCCTGCGGTCCTGGTCGCTAAGAGTTGGTAAATCCCACCAGGAATTTCGGAATGAATCTTCGATGGAGGGAGCGCGCTTTCGCAGGCCTGAACGCCGGTAGGAAGCCGGGCTGGAATCCCGGCCGGCGAAACGCCATCTGAGCATCTTCCGCCGTGCCCCCACAGTCGAAAGGCCTGCAATGCCCGAAACGCCCGCTTACGCCCCGCCCGAAATCTGGACCTGGGACAAGGAGAGCGGCGGGCGGTTCGCTGCGATCAACCGGCCGGTGGCGGGACCGACGCATGAAAAAGCGCTACCGGTCGGGCGTCATCCCTTGCAGCTCTACTCGCTCGGCTAGCCCAACGGGGTGAAGGTCACCATCCTGCTCGAGGAGCTGCTCGCCGCCGGCCATGCGGGCGCCGAATATGACGCCTGGCTCATCCGGATCAACGAGGGCGACCAATTCTCGAGCGGCTTCGTTGAGATCAATCCGAATTCCAAGATACCGGCGATGGTCGACCGCAGCGGGCCCGAGCCGGTGCGGATCTTCGAATCCGGTGCCATTCTCGTCCATCTCGCCGAGAAATTCGGCGCCTTTCTTCCGGGCTCGGGACCGGAGCGCGCGGAGGCCTTGTCCTGGCTGTTCTGGCAGGTCGGCAGCACCCCGTTCCTCGGAGGAGGCTTCGGCCATTTCTACGCTTATGCGCCGGAGAAATTCGAATATCCGATCAACCGCTACGCGATGGAGGTGAAGCGCCAGCTCGATGTGCTGGATCGCCGGCTCGGCGAGAGCGAGTATGTGGCCGGCCCTGACTATACGATCGCCGACATGGCGATCTGGCCCTGGTACGGGCAGCTCGCACAGGGGCTGCTCTACGAGGCCGGCACGTTCCTGCAGGTGCACGAATACAGGAATTTGCGGCGCTGGGCCGAGCAGGTCGCGAGCCGGCCGGCGGTGCAGCGCGGGCGGATGGTCAACCGGGTCACCGGCGATGCGGCCAGCCAGCTCCACGAACGCCATGAGGCGAGCGACTTCGAGACCCGGACGCAGGACAAGATCGCGCCCGCCGAATCCGAAGCTGCGGGCTGAGGCGAGTCTCAGCGAGCCATGCGGCGGCTCATATAAATGGCCGGCATGGCGAAGCCGGCGATAGGAATGTCCATCGGTCCGAGCGGCTCGAAGCCGAGGCTGGAGTAGAAGGTCACTGCGTCCGGGGTCGAGACGACGTCGAGCCGGCGGATACCTTCCGCCAGCGCCTGTCGCTCGCTCGCCGCATGGAGGCTGCGGCCCACGCCCCTCCCCGCCCAGTCGGCGCGGGTGGCGAAGTGGCGGAGATGGCCGACGCCGGGGCGCCCGGCGACCGAAGGCGGCGGATCGGGCGACCAGCCCCCGCAGGCGAGCAACTCGCCGTCGAGCTCAGCGACGAAGTAGCGGCCGGAGCGGAGCAAAGGCAGCGGCGGCGAGGTGATCGCCGCCAGAGCATCGGTAAGGCGGTCGCGATCATGGCCCGGCAGGTCGAAGCGCGCATAGGCCGATCTCAGCACGGATCCGACCCGCTCGGCATCCGCCTCGTTCGCCAGCCTGACCGCCCAGTCCAATGCCCACTCCGTTCCCCAACGATGCGACTTCATCTACTCCGCTCGCTCGTCTAGATCGACGCGATGGCGGATGCGATCAATCTCCGTCGGGCGCGCAAGGCCAAGGCGCGCGCCGACGCGGCCCGGAAGGCGACCGAAAACCGCGCGGCGCACGGCCGCACCAAGGCCGAAAAGCTGCTGACCGGGACTGAAGCGGAAAGGCAAAAGTCCATTCTCGACGGCGCCCGCAGGGATTGGGACTAGTGGCTTTACCGTAGCGGCCCGAGTGAACCGTGTGTGCCCCGGCCGAGGCCGGGGTCCAGCTGCACGGCCCTCGAGACTGAACCCCGGCCTTCGCCGGGGGAACGAATTCACCGAATGAGGACGGATTCTGGCGACGCCGGACGGGGCATAAGCCGCGCCTCGACTCAATAGGTTCCGCCCAGCGCCCGGATCGTGTCCACTGCCGTGGTCAGTCGCTGGGTCCGGACCTCGAGCAACGAGCGCTCCGCGTCGAGGGACGCGGTCTGGGCGATGACGACCTCGAGATAGTCGGCGGCGCCGTCATGGTAGCGGATCAGAGCCAGATCGCGGGTCCGGGTCGCGCCGGCCGCTGCGTCGGCCTGGTCACGCTCCTGGGACGCGAGCAGGCGCTGTCCGGCGAGATCGTCCTCGACCTCGCGGAATGCGGTCAGCACCGTCTCGCGATAATTGGCGACGGTCTCGTCATATTGGGCGCGGGCGATGCGGACACCCGCGCGGCGGCGGCCGCCGTCGAAGATCGACAATGCGGCGGAGAGCGGCCCCAGCGCCCAGAAGGCATTCGAGGCACTGAGCAGGCCGACACCGGCCGCCTGGAATCCCCCCGCGCCGCCGAGGCTGATCGCCGGAAACAGAGCCGCGCGGGCGACCCCGATCCGCGCATTGGCTTCCGCCACGCGGCGCTCGGCCGCGGCGATGTCCGGCCGCCGCTCGAGCAGTGCCGAAGGCAGCCCGGCGGGTACGGATGGCGGAGCGATCATCCCGGCCTCGAGCGGGAGCGAAAAGCCGGCCGGGGCCTCGCCGATCAGGATCGCAATGGCATGCTCGTCGCGCTGGCGGGCGATTGCCACCGACGAAAGCTCGGCGCGGGCGCTGCCGAGCAAATTGCGGGCACGGCTGACGTCAATTCCGGAGGCGATCCCGCCCTCGTGGCGGGTTGCGGTCAGGTCGAAAGCGCGCTGATAGGCGGCCACGGTCTGGCGAAGCAGCAGGGTACGCGCGTCGAGGCCGCGAAGATCGAAATAGGCCGAGGCAAGCTGCGCCTGGAGGCCGAGCCGGACGGCAGCGACATCCGAAACGCTCGCCTGCGCCGCGGCCTCGCTGGCACGGACCGAGTTGCGGACCCTGCCGAACAGGTCGAGCTCGTAGTCGAGCGCCGCTCCGAGGCTGAGATTGTTGTAGGTCGCGGCAGTGCCCGGAGATCCAGGGCGCCCCGCCGAGACACGCTGCCGCGAGGCGTCGGCCGAGAGTGCGACCTGGGGAAAACGATCCGCACGCGCCTGGCCGACCAGGCCCTGGGCCTGGGCATAGCGCGCCGCCGCCGCGGCAAGGTTCGGGTTGCCAGCCTCGACCCGCTCCTCAAGCCCGCTCAGGGTCGGATCGCGGAACAACGCCCACCAGCGCCCAGCCTCCGCCACGTTTGCGCCTGCGGGCTGCCAACCTTGCGCCTCCTTATAAGCCGCCGGAATCCCGATCGCGGGCGGCGCCGGCTCCGGCCCGGTCGAGGCGCAGGATGAAGCGGCGAGGGCTGCGGCGGCAGCCAGAGCCGCCTTAACGCGCCGCATCAGCCGTGCCCGTCCCGCCACGAGCAACCCTGACCGCATCCCCGGTGCGAAGCGAGTCCGGCGGATTGTCGATCACCCGGTCGCCGGCGGAAAGTCCAGCGGCGACCTCGACGGTCTCGCCGAGGTCGCGGCCGATCCGGATGGTGCACAACCGGGCCCGGCCGTCGGCGCCGAGCAAGGCGATCTGGGTGCCCTTCTCGCCGACGAGCAAGGCACTGGCCGGCAGGCTCAGCGCCGTCCCGGCCCCGGCGAGCGGGAAGCTTGCCTGGGCATAGGCGCCAGGCTTCAGCGCACGATCGGCATTGGCCGCCTGGAGCTCGACCAGCACCGTCCCCGACGTCGAATCGACCGCTCCGGCGGTGCGGGTCAGCATCGCGTCGAACGTGCGGCCGGCATATTCGGGCAGCGACAAGGAGACGTGCATGCCCGGATGGACCTGCGCCGAATAGGATTGGGGAACGCGGACGAAGATCCGCATCCGGCTGACGTCCGAAACCGTGAACAACGGCGTCGAAGCCGCGGTGCCGGCCGAGACCAGGGCGCCGATCTCGGCCGCGCGGCTGGTCACGATTCCGCCGAACGGCGCGGTCAGCCGGGTGAAGCCCTGAGTGAATTGCAGCCGCGTGACATTGGCGCTGGCGGCGTTGCTCACCGCCGACTTGGCGGCGAGATCGCCGATCTTCTCGTCCGTCTCCTGCTTGGAGACGGCATCCTTGGCGAGCATGGCCTGCCAACGGGCGGCTGTGGTGGCGGCGAGCCGCTGGTTGGCCCTGGCGGTCTGCAACTCGGCGCGCGCGGCGAGCAATTGCTGGTCGAGCTCCGGTGCATCGAGCACTGCGAGGGTCTGGCCTGTACGGACGTAATCCCCGATGTCGACATACCAGCGCCGCACATAGCCGCTGGTCCGAGCATAGATTGGAGCGCTGTTATAGGCCTGGAGCTTGGCGGGCAGGGTCAGCGCGCCTCCCGAAGTCCCGGCCCTGGGGCGGATCAGGGTCACCGTGGGAGTCGCCTGGGCCGCGGTCCAGCTGGCGAGCTGGTGCTCCGAATTGCGGCGGGCGGCGATTCCCACCGCGACCAAAGCGATCGCAGCCACCGCGGCGACGGCGCCGCCGATCTTCAGAGTCCGGCTATCGCCCCGCTCAGACATGCACTTCCTCCAGACGGACTGCGCCGCCGGCGTCCGCGCGGCGGCGATGGGCAAGGCTGAAGATGACCGGAACGAACAGCAGGGTCGCGAAGGTCGCGA
>JAQGLD010000085.1 GCA_028293055.1 Alphaproteobacteria bacterium | reverse complement strand
GCTCGCAGTCGCCCGGGCCGGAATTAGCGAGGATTGCTTATGGTCGGAAGCGCTCGCGCTCGGCGAGACGCTTCCGGAGGAAATGCTCGCACCCTTTCTACGCATCGCCCGCGCCGCGCAGGAGGGTGCCTTGTGCCCGGAGGATGGCGAGCTCGCCGCGCTCTACGGCACCTCGTCGACCGGACGGGTTCGCTGGCTGCTGGCGACGATGGAAGAGAAGGGCCTGATCGCCAGCCGGGTCGACCTTTCCGGCAAGCGCACCATCAGCCTGCCGCACCTCGGCTGGCAGACCGCAGCCGCTGTGGCCGACCCGGCCCGTCCCTCGCGGCTCGGCCGGATGGCGCAGCGCGAGACGCTGCGCGAGGAGAAGCGTCAGGGCAGGATGCTCTGAATCGCCGCGCATCTGGCAGTCGAGACCGGTCGGATTACGGCCCGCGGCCGCGGGCCTCGGGGTCTCCGCATGTCGAGGCACGGCGCCAGGACAGGCGGGCCTGCGCCGCCCTCAGCGGGAGGAAGGCTCCCTGGTCGATCACCGCTTGCTGGCCCTCCCGGCTCAGCATGAACCTGATGAATTCGCGCAACTCCGGCTTGAGGCATCGCCCGGGCGGTCGTGCCACGACGAGGTCGATCGTGCGGGCGAGAGGGTAGCGCCCGCCGGCCACTGCAGCGTAGGTCGGATCGACGAATTCTCCAGTCTTGCCGGCGGAGATAGCCACTGCCCGTACGCCCGGGACGAGATGACCGAGGCCGGTGAAGGCGATCGCGAGCCTGTCCGCCGCGACCCGGCTGGGCACATCGGCTTCGCTACCGCTTCCGGCGAGATCCTGGTGCCATGCGCCGCCAAGCAGGATACGCTCCCGGACGACCGCGGCGCGGGCCGAATCCTCCTTTGTCCACGAATCGGCGCCGACGATATGCACCGGGCTTGCCCGCCAGGCGCGGACACCGAGATCGCCCCAGCGTCGGATAGGGGCGTACCCGCGCCGGCGTGACCGCGAGAGGAGCGCGTCGATCTGGGCGAAGGACAGGCCGCGCACCGGGTTCGAAACATTCACGACGATCGCGACCGGATCGACGAATCCGAAGCGATTCCAGCTGCCATTGGCGACCGGAATCACGAGCGGGTCGTAGCCGTGGCTGCGGCGGAAGGCGGCGACATCGCTGGCCGCGATCGACCGGGACAGAAAAGCGAAGTCGAGACGGCCGCCGAGGAATGCAGTCAGCCGCGACGAGAGCGCGCCCTGCGGAGGCTCATAGGGGGGCGGTACCTGAACCGTGACCTGGTGCTGAAGCGCCGTGAAACCGGCTACCCAGCGCCCGACCAGATCCGGCAGGATCGCCGGCGCGCTCCCCTCCAGGCGGCTGGTCGGAACCGGCCGGACGGGACGATATTCGTCGAGACGGCCGCGATGGTCCGGTTGCGTCTCCGCGATCGCGGGGGACAGCAAGGCCGAGAGCAGGAAGATCAACGCCAGCATCGGAACCTCCTCTAGGGCAGCGATGCTGGTCACAGGACGCTGCCTCGTCAATCGGGCTGCGACGGCTTCAGGCAGGCGTCAGGTTGATCGGCCATCCCAGTCATGAAGGCCCCGGAGCAAGAGGGCCGCGAACGCCAAGGGAGGATTTCTCATGCCAGACTCCGTCGCAGCGAAGCTCGCGGGCTCCGATAGCCAGAGGCTCGTCGTCAAGGCTGGGCGGCTTTCCAAAGCGGACGCCGTATCCGCGCCGCGACCGGCCGATGTCCCCGCCGGATTGCTCGATGGGCTGCTGTTTCTGCTCATCCTGCTCGCCTGGTCGCTGGCCCTCTGGTCCTGGGTTTCCCATTACGCGACGACGCTCGGATAAGGCCGGCCGGGAAATTCCGGTGCAGATCCCGCTCGCTGTCGCGTCGCTCCGCGCCGCGCCCTTCGCGCGTTTCGCTTCGCGCTACACCTCGGCCGCCGGCAACATTGGGAAATGGTATAGCGCGGGCATTGCGCTCCCAATCCGGCCTGTGTGTAAAAGCGCCGCAACAGGGAGGACCGAAGTGCTCAAGGTGCTGGTGGTCGAAGACGATGCCGAGACCCGGACCTATATCGAACGCGGGCTGCGCGAACTCGGCCATATCGTCTCGTCCACGGCGGATGGGCGGGAGGCCTTGTTCCTCGCGACCGACGAGGATTTCGATGCGATGATCGTCGACCGGATGCTTCCGGGACTGGACGGCATGACAGTGCTGCGCTCGATCCGCTCGGCGGGAATCACTACCCCCGTGCTGATGCTCACCGCGCTGGCGCGAGTCGAGGACCGGGTCGAAGGCCTGGACGCGGGTGCCGACGATTATCTGGTCAAGCCGTTCGCCTTCACCGAGCTTTCGGCGCGCCTCAACGCGCTGGCGCGCCGCCCCGCGGTCGCATTTGCCGAGACGATGCTCAATGCCGGCGACGTCGAGATGAACCTGCTCAAGCGCGAGGTTCGGCGCGGGGGCCGGCGCATCGAGCTGCAGCCGCGGGAATTCGCCTTGCTCGAGGAGCTGATGCGCAATTCGGGCCGGATCGTCACTCGGACCATGCTGCTCGAGCGCGTCTGGGATTTCCACTTCGATCCCAAGACCAACATCGTCGAGACCCATATCAGCCGGCTTCGCTCGAAGCTCAACGCCGGCTTCGAGACCGACGTGATCCAGACGGTGCGCGGTTCGGGCTATCTGATCGATGGCTAACTCGACCGCTTTTCGATTCGCCTTGTTCTTCAGCGTCGCGTTCGCGCTGCTGACGATGGCGCTCGGTGTCGGAATCTACTGGTCGATCCATTCCGAGCTGCGCCGCGACCTCGATCAAAGGATCCTGACGGAACGCAGCTCGCTGCTCCGCCAGGCGGCGGGCTCGGACCTGGCCAAGGCCGTCGCCGACCGCGCTGCGCATGAGCATGGCGACATGCGCTATGCATTGCTCGGTGCCGATGGCCGGCTGATTGCCGGACAGACGGTCGCCGGCGCGCTGGGGCCAGGCTGGTCGGCGACCCTGTTCCGCAAGCCCAGCGGCGAGATGGACCCGGCCCGGGCGCTGACCGTGCCGATGGCGGGCGGGGTCCGGCTGGTCGTGGCAGCCGATCCTGAAGCGATCGAAGAGCTCGATGCCCACATGGTACCGATCTTTATCGCCGCTTTCGGAGTGATCGTCGCGATCGGCGCAGGCGGCGCCTTCATCCTCGGCCGGGCGCTGCGTCGGCGGCTGGAAGCGGTAGATCGGACCGCCAATGCGATCATTGCCGGCGATCTTTCCCAGCGTGTGCCGCTGAGCGGCAGCGGCGACGAGTTCGATCGCCTTGCCACCACCCTCAACCTGATGCTCGAGCGGATCGCCGCGTTGCTCGGCAATCTGCGCCAGGTGTCGGGCGACATCGCGCACGACCTTCGCACTCCGCTCACCCGGCTGCGCCAGAAGCTCGAGCTCGGTGTGGCCGGCGGCGGCGATGCAGCTTCGCTCAGGGAAGTGATGATCGACGCCATCGAACATAGCGACGACATGCTCGCTCTGTTCGCGGCTATCCTCAGCATTTCGGAAGTCGAGGCCGGGGGCGCCCGAGTCCGCAAGGACCGGCTCGATCTCAGCGCGCTCGTCCTCGATCTCGCCGAAAGCTACCGGTTGTCCGCCGAGGACAAGGGCCAGCGACTCAGCGCACAGGTCGACCCGGGAGTCGAAGTCGACGGCAATCGAGAGCTGCTCGCCCAGCTCTGCGTCAATGTGCTCGACAATGCGCTTCATCACACACCGCCCGGCACCGCGATCGCGATCTCGCTGGCCAACGGCGAAGCGGTCGAGCTGGTGATCGAGGACAGCGGACCCGGCATTCCGGCCGAGGAAAGCGAGCGCGTGTTCGGCCGCTTCATCCGGCTCGAGCGCAGCCGTTCGACTCCCGGGCACGGTCTCGGGCTCAGCCTCGTTGCCGCGATCGCCAAGGCCCACGGCGGCGAAGTGCGCATCGAAGACAATCGTCCAGGAGTGAAATTGATGGTCAGGCTGCCGAAGGCCGCTCGATGATGAAGCGCCAAGCCCTGCTCTGCGTCGTTACCGCCTTGCTGGCCGGCTGCGCGCATTATGCGCCGCAGCCGCTGGCCAGCCCGGTCGATATATTGGCGGCGCCGGATCCGGCGATCCTCTCGGTCGAGGCTCAGAAGATCGACCGGCCCTATTTGCAGCCGCAGCCCATCGACCTGACCCAGCCGCTGACCCCGAACGCGCTCGCGATCATCGCGATTCTCGAAAATCCCGATCTTCGTGCGCAGCGCGCGAAGGCGGGAGTGACCGATGCCCAGGCGTTTTCGGCGCGACTGCTTCCCGACCCCAGCTTCCAGGGCAATTTCGACAAGATCCTGTCCGGCCCGGATCCCTTCAATGCGTTCGGCGCCCAGCTCGGATTCGACCTCAACGCGCTTCGCACGCGCGGAGTCACCCGCCAGTCGGGCGAGGCGAGCAAGCGCCAGGTCCGCCTCGACATCGCCTGGGCGGAATGGAACAGCGCCGGCCAGGCCCGGCTCCAGGGCGTCCGGGTGCTTTCGCTCGAGCAGCAGCTGAGGGTCGCGCAGGCCAATCTTGCCTCGGCCGAGCATCTGTTCGGAGCGGTCTCGCGCGCCGCGGGCAGGGGCGATGTCTCCGCTACGGACCTCGACACGCGCCGACAGGCCCTGCTCGATGCGCAAACCAAGCTTCGAACCGCGCAGAGCGACCTCGCCACGGCGCGCGCCGACCTCAACAAGCAATTGGGTCTGCCACCCGAAAGGACGCTCCTGCTCGCGCCGCCCCCACTGAGCCCGGTGCCGCCCTCATCCGCGGTGCTGCTCGAGCAGGCGGTCGCGCGGCGGCTCGACCTCCAGGCGCTTCGAGCTGGCTACGATGTCGCCGAAGCGGACCTGCACAAGGCGGTGCTCGAGCAGTTTCCGAATCTTTCGCTGACCCTGGCCTATGCCCGCGACACCGCGAACAACCGGACGATCGGCCCCGCCATCGGCTTCAACCTGCCGCTGTGGAACCGCAATCGCGGCGCGATCGCGATCGCAACGGCCACTCGCGGGCAGTTGCGCGCCGAATATGACGCTCGATTGTTCCAGACTCGGGCCGAGCTCGACGCTGCAGTCAACGGAGTCGCCGCGCTCCGCCTCCAGCGCAGCCAGCTGATCGCCCAGATGCCGGAGCTTCGGAAATATTCCGAGGCGACCGCGCGCGCCGCTCGCCGCGGCGATCTTGCCGAGGCGACCGCCCAGACCGCGGTCCAGGCCTATCGCGACCGTCAGCTCACCCTGCTCCAGCTCGATCAGCAGATCGCGGAACAGACGATCGCGCTTGAACTCTTGTCCGGCGGACCCAGCGAAGGATGGACGAAGTGAAACTATTGTTAGCGATAGCCCCGCTCGCCTTGCTCGCCGCCTGTGGCGGAAGCGGCGGCGGCAACGAAGCCGCGCCCGCCGCCGAAGCCGACTCGCCGGCACCGACCGCATCGGTGCGAAGCGCGGCCGCCACGCTCGGCGCGACCACCAGCACGATCGCGGTCTATGGCGCAGCCGAGGCCGAACCGGGCAATCAGCGCGGGCTGACCGTCCAGGCCGAGGCGACCTTGACCCGCATCGTCGCTCCGACCGGAACCGCGGTCCGTGCCGGCCAGGTCGTCGCGATCCTGACTCCAAGCGCGACCACGCGCCTCGACGCGGCGAAGGCTGCGACCGACGTTTCGGCGGGGAGGGCCGCGCTCGCCCGGGCGATTCGGTTGCGCCGCGACGGCCTGGTCAGCAACGCCGAGGTCGAGACCGCCCGCGCCGCGGCACACACCGCCGAGATCAGCCTCGCCGCGGCCAGCCAGCGCAACGGGACGCTGGTGCTGCGCGCGCCGGTGGCGGGCGTGGTCCAGAACATCACCGCCAAGCCAGGCGACCTCATCGCCCCGGGCACGAGCGTCGCGACGGTCGGCGCGCAGGGCGATCTGCGCGCCCGATTCGGAATCGATCCGGCCCTGGCCGCACGAATCCATCCCGGCCAGCCGCTGACCATCTCGGCGATCAACGCCGGCGAATCGCTCGCGACCAATGTGACCGGAGTCGATCCCCAGGTCGATGCGACGACCCGCCTCGCTTCGGTCTACGCCCGGATTCCCGCGGGCAGGGGATTCGGCGCAGGCGAGCCGTTGCGCGCCTCGATCACCGTCGGCGGCTCGGCGAGCGGAATCACCATCCCCTATCGCGCCTTGCTCGACGATGGCGGCCGCTCCTATGTCTTCGTCGTCAAGGACGGGGTCGCCCATATGCGCGATGTCTCGCCAGGCAACTCGGCCGGCGACTCGATTCAGATCGTCAGGGGGCTGCAGGCGAACGAACGGGTCGTCGTCGAAGGCGGGACCGCGCTCGAGGACGGCATGAAGGTCGTCGAGGAAGGCAGCCAGGCCAAGGGAGCGGCGAAGTGACCGGCGCGATGCAGCGGCATTCCCGTTCGATCTGGCTTGCCGTCTTCCTGATCACGCTGGCCGGGCTGGTCGCCGCGACCCGGCTACCGGTGACGCTCTTCCCGCATATCGATTATCCGCGCGTCGTCGTCTCGATCGACGCCGGCGACCGCGACGCGGCCCAGATGGCCGCCGACATCACTCGTCCGGCCGAGATCGAGATGCGGGCGATCCCCGGAGTCCAGCAGATCCGCTCGACGACGAGCCGCGGAGCAGCCGAGATCGCTCTGACGTTCGGCTGGGGCGACGACATGGTCGCGGCGACCCTGGCCTCGCAGGGCGCGATGGCGACGATCCTGCCCGATCTCCCCGCGGGCACCCGGTTCAGCGTTCGCCGTTCGGACCCGACCATCTTCCCCGTGCTCGGCCTGTCGCTGACGTCGCGCAACCATAGCGGTACCGAGCTCGCCCAGATCGCCAATCTCAGGCTTCGCCCATTGCTCTCCACCGTTCCCGGAGTCGCCGGGGTCGATGTGCTCGGCGGGGCCGCGCCCGAGGTCGAGGTCGAGGTCGACCCGGCCAAGCTCGGCACGTTCGGGCTCACCGCGAGCGACGTGGCCACCGCTCTCGGCAATGCCAATAGCGTCGCCGCAGTCGGTAAGATCGAGGATCGCCACCGCCTCTATTTGGCCCTGGTCGAGAACCGCGTGGTCACCGAGGCGGACATCGCTGCGATTCCGGTCAAGTCGGGCGCCAGCGCCAGCGGCGGTGTCGTCACCCTCGGCCAGGTCGCGACTGTGCGGCGTGCGCCAGCGCCGGCCTGGACCAAGGTGACCTCGGACGGCACCGATGCGGTGCTGGTCAACATCCGCCAGTCGCCCACCGCCGACGCGGTCAAGCTGGTTCAGCAGGTCGACGATCGGCTGAAGTCGGCAAATCTGGGAAACGACGTCAAGGTCTCCTTCTTCTACGACCAGTCCGAATTGGTCACCGGCGCGGCCAATGCGGTGCGCGATGCGATCCTGCTCGGCGCCCTGCTCGCCGGAGTGGTCCTGTTCGTCTTCCTGAGGAGCTGGCGGCTGATGGTGATCACCGCCACCCTGCTCCCGGCGGTGCTCGCTGCGACCTGCCTCGTCCTCTACGCGCTCGGGATGAGCTTCAACATGATGACGCTTGGCGGCATGGCGGCGTCGGTCGGGCTCGTCGTCGACGACGCGGTGGTCATGCTCGAGCATCTCATGCGTCGCCTGCAGGAGGCCGAGCATGACGAGGAACATGGGCGGCCGTCCATGCTGGTCGCAGCGCGCGAGATGGCGCGTCCTCTGTTCGGCTCGACCATGGCGACGATCGTGGTGTTCGTTCCGCTCGCCTTCATCACCGGCGTGACCGGCGGCTTCTTCAAGGCGCTTGCGGTGACGATGGTCGCAGCGCTCGGAGTGTCCCTTCTCTATGCCCGCTACGTGCTGCCCCTGGTCGCCGAGCGCTGGCTGACGCTGAAGGACGCCGAATCCGCCGACAAGGCCGAGCGCTTCGTCGGCGGCCTGAGGCGCGGATACGGCGGAGTCGCGCAGCGTGCCTTCGCCAGGCCAGCCCTGTTCGTGGCCGCGATCGCAATCCTGCTCGCAGCGGTCGGAATCTTCTCCTTCATGCATGTCCAGTCGGGCTTCATGCCCAAGATGGACGAAGGCGGCTTCATCCTCGACTATAAGGCCAAGTCAGGCGCAGCGCTGACCGACACCGACCGGCTGCTCCGCCAGGTCGAGAAGATCATTCGCGCTACGCCCGAAGTGACCAGCTATTCGCGCCGAACCGGAGTCCAGCTCGGCGGCGGCCTCACCGAAGCCGACGAAGGCGATTATTTCATCCGCCTCAACAATGGCAGCCGCCGCGATATCGAGGAGGTGATGACCGAGGTCGCCGGCAAGGTCCAGGCGCAGGTGCCTGGGCTCGAGATCGAGACTGCGCAGTTGATGGAGGACCTGATCGGCGATCTCACCGCGGTTCCGCAGCCGATCGAGGTCAAATTGTTCGGAGACGATCCGGCCGAGCTCGAGGCTGCCGCAAACAAGGTCGCCGACGGTATCGGCAAGATCGGCGGGGTCGTCGAGGTCAATAACGGCCTGAGGGTCGCCGGCGACGCGATCATCATCAATGTCGATCGCGCCGCCGCCTCGCTCGCCGGGCTCGACGCCGCCTCGGTCGCGACCCAGGTCGGCGCCCAGATCGACGGCACGATCGGGACCCGCGTGCTGTCCGGCGAGCAGACGATCGATGTCCGGGTGCGGCTTCCCCAGGAGCTTCGGCAGCGCGCCGATTCGCTCGCCGGTCTTCCGCTGCGCGCCTCGGACGGCCGGCTGGTCTCGCTCGGCACGGTTGCCAAGATCAGCATCGCCGCCGGCCAGCGCCAGATCACCCGCGAGGATCTCGCCCCGTTCATCCCGGTGACGGCCCGGCTCGAAGGCCTCGATCTCGGCACCGGAATCAAGAATGTGCAGGCCAAGGTCGCCTCGCTTCACCTGCCCGCTTCGATCCGGGTCGACTATGGCGGCCTCTACGCCCAGCAGAAGCAGTCCTTCCGCGACCTGACCACGGTATTCCTGGCGGCGCTCCTGCTCTCGACCTTGCTGCTCACCCTGCTGTTCGAGCGCTGGGCTTTCACCGCAGCGGTGATCGCCACCGTTCTGCTCTCGATGAGCGCGGTGTTCTTCGGCCTCTGGGCAACCGGGATCGAGCTCGACATATCGGCCTTGATGGGCCTGACCATGGTGGTCGGAATGATTACCGAACTGGCGATCTTCTATCTGGCGGAGCTCGTCCCCGACGCTCCGATCGACGCCGCCGCCCTGCGCGCCGCGGGCGAGGCCCGGCTTCGGCCGATCCTGATGTCCGCGCTGATCGCGATCCTCACGCTTCTGCCGCTGGCGCTCGGGATCAGCCGGGGTTCTGGCCTCCAGCGGCCGCTGGCCACCGCAATCATCTTCGGTCTCGGTCTTGGCGCCCCTCTGGTGCTGACGATGCTTCCGACCCTGGTCCTGGTGTTCAGCCGCCGACGCGCGCCGAAGAGGGAGCCCGAACTGACCCCGGCGACCGTCTAGAAGAGGTCGGTCAGGTAGGTTCGCCAGGGTGGCCGATCAATCGCTCGTATCCGC
>JAQGLD010000050.1 GCA_028293055.1 Alphaproteobacteria bacterium | reverse complement strand
ACCCCGGTTATCGCGCGATTCCGCGACAGCGGCAGGGAGGTGGCGGTGCCGTCGCAGCGCTACGGAGTCAAATCCTTCACCAACGGCCTGGTCGTTCCAGCCTTGGGCCGGACCGGCAGCTTCGCGACCCGCATCGACGCGGCCGCGCTCGCCGCTCTGCCGCGCCGCCCTGCACCCGCGATACGGGGCCTTCCGCCGGTCGCGGCCTGGACCAATGTGCGCGATCTGGGCGCGAAGGGCGACGCGACGAGCGACGACACGATCGCGCTCCAGCGTGCGATCGACACGCACCGGATCCTCTATTTCCCGGCCGGCTTCTATCGGGTCACGGACACCTTGAAGCTTCGTGCCGACAGCGTGCTGATTGGCCTCCATCCCAGCCTGACCCAGATCGTCCTCGCCGACGACACGCCCGCTTTTCGCGGCATCGGCCCGGCCAGGGCGCTGATCGAGAGCGCCAAGGGCGGCGACGCGATCATCTCCGGCCTCGGCCTCGCCACCGGCGCGCCCAATCCGCGCGCGACAGCCTTGCTGTGGCGCGCCGGAGAGAGTTCGCTGGTCGACGATGTCAAGTTCCAGGGCGGGCACGGCACCAACCTTGCCGACGGCAGCCGCTTCGATCCCTACAATGAAGATCACAGCGCAGATGCCGACCCGAGGAAGCGCTGGGACGGCCAATATGCCAGCCTGTGGGTGACCGACGGCGGGGGCGGCACGTTCAACGGGCTGTGGACTCCCAACACCTATGCCCAGGCCGGGCTCTACGTGTCGGACACCGCCACGCCAGCGCACGTCTACCAGCTGTCCGCCGAGCATCATGTGCGCGCCGAGATCGTGCTCGATCGGGTGCGCAACTGGGAATTCCTCGCGCCCCAAACCGAGGAGGAAGCAGGCGAGAGCCGCAATGCGGTGGCGCTGGAAGTGCGCAACTCGAGCGACCTGCTGTTCGCCAATTATCACGGCTACCGGGTCACCAGGTCGCTCCAGCCGGCGCCCGCTGCGATCAGGCTCTACGGCTCGACCGACATCCGCTTTCGCGATGTCCACGTGAACGCCGAAAGCGGCTTTTCGACCTGCGATTCCGGTGGCTGCGGGACCTATCTCAGAGCCAGCAAATATCCCTATTCCAATGCCATCCAGGACATGACCCGTGGCTCGGAAGTGCGCGAGCGCGAGTTCGCGTGGCTCGACGTGACTGACGCGCCGGTCCCTGCCCCCACTCCCGCGATGGCGCCGGTCCAGCGCCTTGCGGGCGATTTCCAGGCGCTTGGCGGCGGCGCGGTCGACTCGAAGGGAAAGCTCTATTTCATCGATCGGCCCTCGCACCGGATATTCGGCTGGTCGGAGAGGGACGGACTCTCGATCGTCGCCGATGCCCCGCTCGATCCGGTCAACCTCGCGGTGGACCGATCCGACGGCCTGCTCGTGCTCTCCTCGGACGGGCCCGAGGGGACCGTTTACAGCCTCAGGCCGGGAGACCCTTCGTCGGTGACCCCGATCGCTCCGACGCCTGTCGCGAACCGGCCGGGCGCAAGCGTCGCTTTGCCCGCCAGCGTCTGGAACAATGGCGAGTTCCGCGACCAATATGATCCCGCCAGCGACCGCTTCACCACCCTCGCCGAGATGTTCGCGCGCGACATGGCCACGCCCAAGACCCGCGAATATGTCTCGCCCGACGGCAGCCTGGTGCTCCCCGCCTATCGGGCCTGGCAGCAGGGCCCGCCGAACCATCTTGGCTGGCGCTTTTCCGACAGCCTCGACACATATGGCTGGGTCACTGCCAAGGTCGGCGAGCGAGTGCTGATCGCCAATGGCTCGGAGGATCGGACCTATTCGGGCCGCCTCGGTCCGGGCGGCGCGGTGACCGATCTCAGAGCCTTCGCCCCGCGCGGCGGCGAAAGCGTTGCCGAAGGTCCCGACGGCCGGGTCTATGTCGCGAACGGAGAGGTGTTCGTCTACGCCGCCGACGGCAGCGGACTGGGCAGGATCGACGTGCCCGAACGGCCGCTGCAATTGCTGTTCGGCGGGCGCGACCTGCGCACGCTGCTCATCCTCACCCACCACGGACTGTACGCGGCACGACCATGAGCGCCGGAGCGGCGCCAACACCTGCGACCATGGTCGTAGATGTTGGGAGGATCGCGATCCGGTAAGCATGAAGATGCATCGGCGTGGCGCCTCGCAGAGTTCACGCGCCGAAAAACAACAGGATGGGGACGGATGATGGGGAAAATCGCATTGGATCGCCGCTTGCGTGGTAACGCTATCAGCCTGGCGGCGGTCGCGGCCGCGCTGGCGGCTTCGCCCGCATCGGCGCAGACCGAGCCGGCCGACCCGCAAGCCGCGCCGGCGGCCCAGCCCGCTGCCGATCAGGGCGATGAGCAGGGCGAGGTGGTGGTCACCGGCACCCGGATCCGGACGAGCGGCTTCACCGCACCGACTCCCACCACGGTGATCGGCGAGGAGCAGATCGCCAACAATGCGCAGCCCAACATCTTCAACACGATCGCTCAACTCCCGTCGCTGCAGGGCTCGACCGGCGCAGCGACCGGTACGTTCAGCACGTCGAGCGGCCAGCAGGGGCTGAGCTCCTTTTCGCTCCGCGGCCTTGGGACCATTCGCACCCTTACACTGCTCGACGGACAGCGCGTGGTCGGCGCCAATGTCACCGGGGTTCCCGACATCAGCATGTTTCCGCAGTTGCTTGTGAAGCGGGTCGATGTGGTCAACGGCGGCGCCTCGGCTTCCTACGGTTCGGATGCGGTGGGCGGAGTCGTCAACTTCATTACCGACACGCGCTTCGTCGGCTTCAAGGCCAATATCCAGGGCGGAGTCACCCATTACAAGGATGATGGAGAGGCGCTCGTCCAGGCGGCCTATGGCACGGCCTTTGCCGGCGATCGCGGTCACCTCATCCTCAGCGGCGAATATGATCATGAAGGCGGAGTCGGCCCGGGCGATTTCGGCACCGACCTCGCCGGCAGCCGCGACTGGTATCGCGCCACGACCCTGCTGAACACCGGACAGGCCAATAACGGCCTGCCGCAGTTCAACTATCGCGACTATGCGCAGCCTTATCAATATTCGTTATACGGGCTGATCAACAGCGGCCCGTTGCAGGGCATAGCGTTCGACCGGGCCGGAAACCCCTACAACTTCAATTATGGATCGGGCGGCCTGCCGCTCGGCAATGGTCGGGTATCGGGTTGCTATCCGGGCAACAGCTTCTGCATCGGCGGCGACCTGTCGGGCGCGCCGGGCTCCGGCGCGTCGCTCAAGTCGTCGCTGGAGAGGGCGGTCGGCTTCGGCCGGCTCGGCTTCGACTTCGCGCCGAACAACGAGGTCTATGTCTCCGTCAACGTGGCCGAGGTGAAGACCAGCAACCAGCCGAGCCCGGGCTACAACCGGCCAAACCTGACCGTGCAGTGCGCGAACCCATTCCTGCCGCAGGTGATACGCGATCGCTGCGGCGCGGCCGGGATCACCAGCTTCAACTTCGGGACGAGCAACGGCAATTTCCCGGATCCCAAGGTCTCGACCGACCGGCGCCAGTATCGCTTCGTCGGCGGCCTCAAGGGCAAGTTCGATGTGGGTGCGTCCGGCTGGAATTACGACGCCTATTACGAGCACGGAATCACCATCTCGGACATCGATGTCGACACGATCGTGCTGCAGAACCGCTATGTGGCCGCGACCAATGCGATCCTGCTCAACAGTGCAATCGTATGCGCCGACGCCACGGCGCGGGCGGCGGGATGCCAGCCGATCAACGTATTCGGCGGTACGCCCCCTTCGGCCGCCGCGCTCGCTTATGTCACACCCGCGAACGGACCCTTCCAGCACACCAAGCTGACCCAGGACGTCGCGAGCCTCAACTTCTCCGGAGAGCCGGTCAATCTGTGGGCGGGGCCGCTGTCGGTGGCGTTCGGCGGCGAGTATCGCCGCGAGTTCTACCGGGTGAACGCCGATCCCTATGGTGCCGGCGTCACCGCGATCAGCCCGAACAGCGCCGCCTATCCGGCCGATCCCTTGCTCAACTCGACCCTGGGAAGCAATTGGGCGGCGGGCAATTACAAGAATGGCCAGGGCAAATACGATGTCTACGAAGGCTTCCTCGAGCTCAACATCCCGCTGTTCAACGGAGGCGGAATGGGCCGCGCGAACCTGAACGGCGCCGGACGAGTCACCCATTACAGCACTTCGGGGACGATCTGGGCGTGGAAGATCGGCGGCACCTGGGATACCCCGCTCGAGGGCGTCCGGCTTCGCGCCGTGACCTCGCGCGACGTGCGCGCGCCGAACCTTTCGGAGCTGTTCGCCGCGCCGACCGTCACGACGCTTCCAAGCTTCAACGATCCGTTCCGCAATGTCGCGGTGCAGGCGTTCCAGAACACGGTCGGCAACCCCAATTTGAGGCCGGAGATCGCGCGCAACACCGAGCTCGGCATCGTCCTGTCGCGTCCGTCCTGGCTTCCGGGCCTCAGCCTCTCCTTCGACTATTACAACATCAAGCTGAGCGGTGTGATCTCGACCCTGTCGGCGGACCAGATCGTCCGCTTCTGCTTCGACGGCAACCAGGCCTTCTGCGGCGGCTTCAAGCTCGACAGTCCTACCCAGGGCGGGAATTTCATCAACGTCCAGCCGTTCAACCTCGCCTCGTGGAAGACCAGCGGGTTCGATATCGAAGCGAGCTATCAGTGGACCAAGCCGCTGGGCCTGCCCGGCAGCTTCACCATTCGCGGGCTCGCTACCCATGTCCGCGAGTTCCTGGTCAATGCGGGCATAGCCGGAGTCGACGTGGTCGACCAGGCCGGGGCCAATACCGGCAACACGCCGAACTGGAAGCTGCTCGGGGTGCAGACCTACGACAACGACCAGTTCAGCCTGAGCGTCCAGGAGCGGTGGTTCAGCGATGGCGTGTTCGGCAACCAATATGTGGTGTGCACCAGCGCCTGCCCGGCCTCGACCGCCAACCATCCGACGATCGACTATAACAAGATGAAGGGCGCCTTCTATGTCGACATCGGGGGCACGGTGAAGGTCAGCGACAATTTCGGAATGTTCTTCAAGGTCGACAATCTGTTCGATCACGATCCGGCGCCGTCGCCGCAGACCAATACGGGCCTCGACGTGAACCCGGCGCTCTACGACACGCTCGGCCGGGTCTATCGCGTCGGAGCGCGAGTGAAGTTCTGACGGCCTGGTTGAAATGCCGCATTTTCCGAGCCGTCGGTCGATACCGGCCGACTTGAAAATGCCCTGAGCTCCCCCCTGGGTTGGCAGGCGCACAGGCGATGCCAGCGGTCTGGTCGGAAGGTCGGCCGCCGCAGCGAAGCCCAAGCTCCGCCAACCCATTTTTCGCGCGAAATCGTTTCTCGGCGAAGCTGGCAAGTAGCGCTTATTTCCCCACGACCTTGACCAGAGACGCCGGGTCCTGGCCGGTGGGCAGCTTGCCCGACGCGATGAGCCGGCCAGCCTGGTCGTCCCAGCGCAGGATCGCGGAGGCGCCGCCGCCCCTGCGATAGGCGTTGGTCACCCCGTCATCGTCGTAGAGGGTGAAGCTGGCATCCCGCCCGGGATACACCCGGATCGATTCGAGCGGCTGCTTCGTCGCGGTGCTCGGCACCTGGACCCCGATCGGGACGATCGATCCGGCGCGGACGAAGAGCGGCATTCGGTCGATCGGCGCGTCGGCATGGATGGTCTGGCCGCCCCGATATTTGCGGTCGGTCCACCAATCGTACCAGTCAGCGCCTGCGGGCAGATAGACGTCGCGAGCGGTCGCGCCCTGCTCGGTCACCGGGGCGACCAGGAAAGCGGGGCCGAGCATATATTGATCGCCGATCGTCGCCACTTTCGCGTCGTTCGGGAAATCCATGAACAAAGCGCGCATGAACGGCGCCCCGCTCTCCCAGGTGTGGCGGCCGAGCGCATAGAGATAGGGGATGAGCGAGTAACGAAGCCGCAGCCATGAAGCGAGGATCGGCTCGGCCGCCTTGCCATATTGCCAGATCGCGGTCGCCGGGCGCTGGCCATGGATGCGCAGGGTCGGCGTGAAGCTGTTATATTCGAACCAGCGGACGAAGAGCTCGGGATAATCGGGATAGTCGCCGCCCATCGCGGTGGCGCCGGCGGGGTCGATCAGAGGCGGGCGTTCGGGGGTGTGGCCCCCGGGCCATTGCCAGCCGCCGGTATCGCTCCCCCAATAAGCCATGCCGCTGGCGGTAAAGTCGAGCCCGGTCGGCACCTGGCGGCGAAGCGCCTCCCAGCTCGGCTGCACGTCGGAGGACCAGAACAGGGCGCCGTTCCTCTGGGCACCGAGATAGGCAGCGCGGGCGAGGATCAGGTTGCGGAAATCGGGACGGTCCTTGGCGGAGCCTTCGGCGACACTCTGGGTGTGGACGAACGGGAAGAGATTGTGAAACCGGTCGCCGGAGCCGATCGAGTAGAAAGAACCGTCGGGGACGAGATCGGGCTCGGTCTCGTCGAGCCAGA